>NZ_SOGZ01000042.1:0-94546 GCF_004403145.1 Cryobacterium sp. TMT1-62
GGCACGGTCACATTGACCGCACCCCGGATGCCCTTGCCGAGGCCGGACGGGGTGACCCCATCGAGGATGATGTCGGCGAACACGTCCGCCTTGAGCTGCATCAGGGTGCGCACCTCCTCCGGCCCCTGCAGACTCAACGCTGCGAGCATCACCCGCTCGTAGGCACCGGCCACCTTCTCCGCACTGTCGTACAGGGTCAGCGACGCCATACCATCAGGCTCGGGCTCGAAGAACACGGCCCGGTCGCGCACGGACTTCTGGTGCCGGGCCCGGATCGTCTCCGGATGCAGGCGCTCCCGGAGCAGCCGGGCCCGATACTTCAGCTTCGACGCCGTCACCGTGCCCGCCGACCGCAGAACCTCCGCCTCGAACGCCGCCTTGGCCTCGTCGGGAACCGACCAGGCCTGATTGATCACCACCTTCGCGTGCTGGTAACTGATCTCGCCGGCCTCGAGCGCGGCCCGGGTGGCCGGGAGCTCGCCGGCCAAGGCGCGGCTCTCCGCGATCAGGTTCTCAGCCGTGCGGCGCGGCACCCGGATCGTGCAAGCCAGTTCGCTGACGAACTCCCGCTCGGCGACCTCGGCCGCGTCCCACCGGGACCCCGGCAGCCGCGCCGCCGCGTTCGCCCGGGCCTGCCCGAAGCGGCGGCCCGCCTCGACCAACTCCGCCCGCCGGGCGAACGCCACGGCGATGGCCAATTCGGCCTCCGCGATCGCCTCGAAATGCTCCCCGAGAGCCTCTTGCTCTTCAATAAATGAGGGCTTCATGACACACACACTACGGGCACCCACCGACATTGCCCGCGGCATCCGCCCACCTACACGCACCCTGTGGATAACCCGATCAGGCCCTGATTGTGGAGGGATCGGGGTGGTGAAACGCCCGCTCAGAACCGGTGCTGCAACACCCAGTTGTGCATGGTGACAGCCGCGGCGGCCGACGCGTTGAGCGAGCGGGTGGAGCCGAACTGGCTGATCTCGACGACGGCATCCGCTGCCTCGATCGCTTCGGGAGAGAGGCCGGGACCCTCCTGCCCGAACAGGAGCACGCAGCGCTCGGGGAAGCGGAAGGTTTCGATGATCACGCTGCCGGGCACGTTGTCGATGGCGATGATCGGCAAGGTCTCGGCGGCGGCCCACTCGACGAAGGACGCGACATCCGGGTGGTGCAGCACGTGCTGGTACCGGTCGGTGACCATGGCCCCGCGCTTGTTCCACCGCTTGCGCCCGATGATGTGCACCGTGTCGGCGGCGAACGCGTTGGCGCTGCGCACGATCGAGCCGATGTTCATGTCGTGCTGCCAGTTCTCGATGGCGACGTGAAACGGATGCCGCTTCTCGTCGAGGTCGGCGACGATCGCCGCCATACTCCAGTAGCGGTAGCGGTCGATCACGTTGCGCGTGTCGCCGCGCTCGAGCAGCTCGCGGTCGTAGAACGACTCCTCGGGCCACTCTCCGGCCCAGGGTCCGACGCCGTGGGTGGACAGTTCGGGCGTGGGGTTCTGCGGTTCTTGCACCGATCCACCGTATCCCGCCGGGCACCGCCGGGCGTGCCGGGCATGCCGGGCATGCCGTCGGGTATTCTGACGTGCAGGGTTCGCGTTTCGCCGGCTCGCACCCCGCCCGGAAGGAACCATCACCATGCATCCCACGCTCTTCGGTATCGACTTTCTCGACTCGGAGTGGCTGATCGGCTGGTTCGGTTCGTTCGTGCTCCTCGGCGTGGCCACCATCGTGTTCGTCGAGACGGCTTTCATCGTCTTGTCGTTCCTGCCCGGCGACTCGCTGCTCTTCACCGTGGGCCTGCTCACCGCCACCGGGGATGTGCCCTTCCCGATCTGGGTGACCTGCTTCGTCATCTTCATCGCCGCGTTCGCCGGTGACCAGGTCGCCTATTTAATCGGCCGCAAGTCCGGCCCCGCCGTCTTCACCCGCGAGCAGAACCGCCTGTTCAACCCGAAGAACGTGGAACGCACCAACGCGTTCTTCGCCAAGCACGGCGGCAAGGCCATCATCATCGCCCGCTTCCTGCCCGTGTTCCGCGCCTTCGTGCCTCTCGCCGCCGGTGTGGGACGGATGCACTACCGCACCTTCGTGTTCTTCAACCTGATCGGCGCCTTCGCCTGGGGTGTCGGAAGCACCCTGATGGGCTACCTGCTCGGCCAGATCGAGTTCGTGGCGACGTACTCCGAATTCTTCATCATCGGCATCGTGCTGCTCTCGGGCGTGCCGATCCTGTCCGAGCTCTACAAGGCCGGCCGCGAGAAGAAGCGCACCCGCGGCAAGGCCCCGGTCCCCGTCGCCACGATTCCCGAGGACCTGCGCGAGGAGTAACCGCCCAGTTCAGAGGCGGCCGCGTCTCGGCACAGGGTCAGCGCAGCGTCAGACCGGCCGGCGCCGGCATCCGTGAACGGGTCGATCGCCGCCGAGATCTGGTACTCCCCCGGCGGGAGCGCGGGCCGGTCGGGGCGGGATCGGGTGGGTGGCTTGGTCGGTGGTTCCGGCGGCGAGCGGCCCGGCGAGCGCTGCGGACAGCGCGGCCCGGTGGGCGATCCGGCTCCACAGGGGTGCGTTTCCGGCCCTCGTCGAGGTAGCCGCTGAAGATGGCCCGCCGCACGTAGGCCTCGGCCCCACCGACCGTGAACCCGTTTCCTCCCTCTGCTTAGCTACTAAAACGTATGACCGCGCCGAAACGTTGGTGTGCCGGGCCGCCCACGCAGGCACTGATCTTTCGGCATGCCTAAATCTGCCCTATCCTTTCGGTGTGGCTAAAAACAACGTGCGCACGGATGCGAGGGGACCGGTCCCTGAGATCGCCACCGTGGCATCCTCTCACCTGCTCTGGTTGCTCGGCCCTGCCCTCGTCGCGGGCGTGGCCTACCTCGACCCCGGCAACGTCGCCAGCAATATGACGGCCGGTGCTCGCTACGGCTACCTGCTGGTCTGGGTGGTCGTGGCCGGCAACGTGATGGCCTGGCTGATCCAGTACCTCTCGGCCAAGCTCGGCATCGTAACCGGCACGAGCCTGCCGGAAATTCTCGGGGTACGTATTCGGCGCCCGCTCACCCGCCGCCTCTACTGGGTGCAGGCGGAACTGGTGGCCATGGCCACCGACCTGGCCGAGATCATCGGCGGCGCGGTCGCCCTGAACCTGCTCTTCGGCCTCCCCCTGCTTGCCGGCGGCGTGATCACCGGGGTCATCTCGATGATCGTGCTCACGGTGCAGACCCGGCGCGGCCCGCGCACCTTCGAACGCGTCATCGTGGCGCTGCTGCTCATCATCACCGTGGGCTTTGCGGCCGGGGTGTTCTTCGCTCCGCCGGATGCCGGCAGCGTCGTCGCCGGCCTCGTGCCGCGGTTCGAGGGCGCGAATTCGGTGCTCCTGGCCGCGTCCATCCTCGGCGCGACGATCATGCCGCACGCCATCTACGCCCACTCCGCGCTCACCCGGGACCGATTCCCCGTCGTGGCGGACAGCGCAGCAACGCGACGCCTGCTCTGGGCCACCAAATGGGACGTCACCATCGCGATGGCCATCGCCGGCACGGTGAACCTGTCGATCCTGCTGCTCGCGGCATCCGCTCTGCAGGGCGTCGCCGGGACCGACACGCTCGAGGGCGCCCACGCCGCCCTCGAGGCAACCCTCGGGCCCGTGATCGCGACGGTGTTCGCGGTCGGGCTGCTCGCCTCCGGGCTGGCCTCCACCTCGGTCGGAGCGTACGCGGGAGCGGAGATCATGCACGGCCTGTTGCACGTGCGCGTGCCGCTGCTGGCGCGTCGCGTGGTCACCCTCATTCCCGCGCTGCTGATCCTGGGGGTGGGTTTCGACCCGACCGAGGCCCTGGTGCTCAGCCAGGTCGTCCTGTCGTTCGGCATCCCGTTCGCGCTGATCCCCCTGGTCTGGCTCACCATGCAGCGCGGGGTGCTCGGCGAGCATGTCAACCGCTGGTACACGACAGTCGCCGGCGCCGTCTGCGCCCTGCTCCTGGTGGCCCTGAACGTGGTGCTGCTCGTGCTCGTGTTCACAGGGGCGTGATGAAACACCCCACACCCGCGGCCGAGGACTACCTCAAGACCATCTACGCGCACACCGAATGGCAGCCGAACCCGATCACGCCTTCGGTGCTGGCCGCGCGGCTGGGGGTGGCGCCGTCATCGGTCACCGAGATGGTGAAGAAGCTCGCCGCCGGCGGCCTGATCGAGCACGTCCCCTACGGGCCGCTCACCCTGAGCCGGACCGGTTTCCTGCGGGCGACCGCGGTGGTGCGCCGGCACCGGTTGATCGAGACCTGGCTCGTGCGGGAAATGGGCTACGACTGGCACGAGGTGCACGACGAGGCGGAGGTGCTCGAGCACTCGATCTCGGACCGGCTGCTGGCGGCGATCGACGATCGGCTCGGGCATCCGTCGGCCGACCCGCACGGGGACCCGATCCCGGCCGAGGACGGCAGCCTGACCCGGCCGGACGCCATCCTGCTGGCTGAGGCCGCGCCCGGCCACGTCGGGGCGGTCGTGCGCATCAGCGACCGCGACCCGGACATCCTGCGCGACCTTGCCGTGCACCGGGTCGGTCCGGGAACCCGGCTCACCGTTCTCGAACCCGGCGTGGTGCGGCTGCCGGGCGGCGGCATCTGTCGGCTGTCGTCTGCGGCGGCCCGATCGATCTGGCTCACCTCGTAACCGTCCGGAAACCTCGCGCCGCTAGGCTTATCCCCGAACCAAGGGAGCACCCAATGACACGCCGCGAAGACATCGAATGCTGGCTCACCGATATGGATGGCGTGCTCGTGCATGAAAACAGCCCGTTGCCGGGCGCGGCGCAGCTGCTGCAGCAGTGGAGCGACGCCGGCACGCCGTTCCTGGTGCTCACGAACAACTCGATCTTCACCCCCCGGGACCTCAGTGCCCGCCTGCGCGCCTCGGGCCTGAACGTGCCCGAAGACCGCATCTGGACCTCCGCGCTGGCGACGGCCGACTTCCTCCGCTCCCAGGCGCCCGGCGGCACCGCCTTCGTGATCGGCGAGGTCGGACTCACGACCGCCCTGCACGAGGCGGGTTTCATCATGACCGAGACGAACCCGGACTACGTGGTGGTCGGCGAAACCCGCAACTACTCGTTCGAGGCCATCACCAAGGCCATCCGTCTGCTCTTGAACGGTGCCCGCTTCATTTCGACGAACCCGGATGCGACCGGCCCCAGTGCGGACGGCCCCCTGCCCGCCACGGGTGCAATCTCGGCCCTGATCACCAAGGCCACCGGCATGGAGCCCTATGTGGTGGGCAAGCCGAACCCGATGATGTTCCGCTCAGCGATGAACAAGATCGGCGCGCACTCGGAGAACACGGCCATGATCGGTGATCGGATGGACACCGACATCATCGCCGGGATCGAGGCCGGGCTGCACACCATTCTCGTGATGAGCGGCATCAGTGACGACGCTGAGGTGCACCGCTACCCGTTCCGCCCGGACGAGATCCTCTCCGGCGTGCACGAGCTGGTCTCCAAGGAGCCCGTGGAGTCCGACGCGATCTAGGTTCCGCCGCTCCCATCGCAGCCGCGCTCTGCCGCACCCGTCGCCTCAGCACTTCTACCGCCGCGCCCGCCGCTCCTGCTCCCGCTCTCCCTCCCGCCAGGCCCTGACGAATTCGACGGAGATTTTGCGCCACCACCCCGGTTGCGACCCAGAACTGACCATTTTCGGCAAAATCTCCGTCGAATTCGTTCGATCATCGGGCATGGGCGGCGACGGCGGATCCCGGTTGCACGGCTGGGGTTCCGTTGCGCTACAAGGCAGCCAGGCAGCCAGACAGCCAGGCGGCAGACGTCGGTGACGGATGCTCCGGAACGCTTATGCGGCGGGTACCGGTCCGGGGCCCGCGATGCTCGCGTTCATCGGCTCGCCGGAGGCCCGGCTCACGAAGCAGTAGTAGGAGCGGCCGCCATCGGACCACTGTTCCTCGGTGATCGGGTAACTACCCTGCACCTGCACGTCGCCGTAGGCCGAGGCCGCGGCCAGGTCGATGACGCCGGTCGCGCTGCAGAGCAGGTTGATCTGCCCGGCCAGCTCGGCCTCGCCAGGGAAGGCTGTGGCGGCATCCCCGGCGAACACTCCGCGGTACACGAGCTGAGCCGCATGCGGGGTGGCACAGTCGGCGACCGTGAATTCCTCTTCCCAGGGTGTCACGTACGGCTGCAGGCATTCGCCGCCGAACAGGGTGTCCCACTGGTGCACGCCGACCGGCTGCGGGCCGGTGGCCTCGGGCGGCGCCGATGGCGCCACACTCGGGGTGGCGCTCGGGGCAGGTGTAGCGCTGGACGTGGCCACCGCAACGGGGGCAGCGTCGCCGCCGACCAGGCTCTGCCCGAGGAAGAACAGTGCCGCCAGCGCGAGCACGACCACCAGGCCGCCGACGCTCCAGATCAGAAGCCGGGGCCTGCCGGGGCGGCTGCCTCCGGGCGGGCGACCGGCCGAGGCCAGCCGCGCGGCATCGGCAACGGCGCCGGACGGCGCCGCGTCCACTGCGGAACGCCGGCCGTTCGCTGCGACCGGAGTGGCCACGCCCGACGAGGAGTTCGTACCCGACGCGGGGCGCGGGGATGCCGCACCGAACATATTGGTCGTACCCGACGCGGGCCGCGGAGTGGTGGCAGCAGCAGCACTCGCACCGGCGTGGATACCGGCCCCAGCCCCGGCTGGTGCAGGTTCGGGGGAAGCAGTGACGGCGGACGCGGGCGCGGCGGACGCGGACGTGGCTGACGCGGACGCGGACGTGGTGGACAGGTGGGCCGGCGTTGCGGCCAGTGAAGGTGGAGTCGGGGCGGCGGTGGGCGCGGAGCGGGCCGCGGCCGAGGCCTGCGCCGCCGTCTCGGCCAGCCGTGTACCTGCACGGGCATCCGGTGCGGGGAAGGCTGCCTCCGGCGCCGGGATGGCTGCCGCGGCTAACGGGGCACCTGGGGCGGCAACAACGGCCGCGGCTCCCGCCGCAACTCGGGCCCCGGCTCCAGCGATCCCGGCGGCGTCGCGGGCCTGGCCCGCGAGAGGGACCGGAGTCGACAGTGACGCGGCCAGTCGTGCGCGCAGACGGCCGCGGGCGGAGACCGGAGCCGGCAGCGCGGCCGGCTCGGGGTCGGGAGCAGGCGGCGTGCGCCCGGCCAGCAGATCGGCGGCCGCGACCTCCTCAGCGGTCAGCTCGAGCGGCGACTGCGTGAAGGTGGTCCACCACGGCGCCGGTGCGAGATCGGCTTTCTCCGAACGGATGCTGCCGCTCCGGTCAGACTCGTCCGGCCCGTTCCCGCCGAGCATCGGCAGAGGCGCGGGAGCCTCGACGGGTGCCAGAGGGGCCGGTGCCGACGCGTCGGGCGCCCCCGGGGCGGGCCCCGAAGCTGATGCCGAGCGTGTTTCGGCCGGCGTCAGTTCCGAAGCCGAGTCATCCGTGAGCGCGGCGGACGAAGCCGCCGACCTGACAGCGGCCGAGGGCGCGAACGCGGCCGGCTGGAGCTCGGAAAACGCGGCCGCAGACGAGGACGCGGCCGCAGCCGCCGCGACGGCAGCCGACTCAGCAGACGAAGCAGCCCCGGAAGCAGCCCCATCGACTGCAGAAGCAGCACGCGCCGGGTTTGCGGGCGTCAGGACGAACAGGGCCGCGGTCGTGATCGGCACGGATCCGGTCACATTCGCTGGCCCCGCAGCCGAAGGCGTCGCTCCAGCCGAAGGCGTCGCTCCAGCCGATGACGTCGCTCCCGACGAAGGCACAGGAGCGGCAGGAGGCGCCGGAGCGGGACCAGGAGCGCCAGCCGCAGCAGCGGCGGCCCGAGCCGCGGCACCCTTGGCGAGCCGAGGGTCAGGCTGGGAGGTCGGCTTGAGCCCCCAGAGGAAGACGCCGGTATGGGTCGTCGGCTCGGCGGGTGCCGGTGGAACAATGCGGGAGGTTCTCGGCCACCGCGGCGACTGGCGGGGCGAATATTCGTCCGGCAGGGCCGGGCGCGCGCCGTCACCGAGCTGAGATGCCAGCCACTTCATTCCGTCCTCGCCGGGCACCTCATTTGTGGGCACTAGTTCAGCCCCAGGTCCTCAAGGCCGATCGCGGCGTAATAGGAGTAGCCCGCGGCTTCGATCACTTCGCGCGCCCCTGTGTTCCGGTCGACCACGACGGCGACGGCGACGATGATCGCACCGACCTTGAGGAGCGCATCGATCGCCGCCAGGGGCGAACCGCCCGTGGTGGACGTGTCTTCGAGCACGACGACACGCTTGCCGGCGAGATCGGGTCCTTCGACCTGCTTGCCCCGGCCGTGGTCCTTGGGCTCCTTGCGCACGACGAAGGCGTCGTACGCGGCTCCGCGTGCCACGCCCTGGTGCAGGATGGCCGCCGCCACCGGGTCGGCACCCATGGTCATGCCGCCGACCGCGCTGACATCCGGAATGTGCGCGATCAGGTCGAGCATGACCTGGCCGATCAGTGGGGCGACGCGATGGTCGAGGCTGACCTTGCGCAGGTCGACGTAATACGTCGCCTTCTTGCCGCTGGTCAAGGTGAAATCCCCGCGGAAAACGGCCTCGGCCGAGATGTGGGCGATGAGCTGCTGGCGTGTGTCCGTCACAGGACCAACTTTAGGCCATCGGCCGGTCGGTGAACCTGAAGCAGGCGTTGCTCTAGAAGATACGAACGAGCTTGCGCTCGGGAACGCGGCGGAATCCGTCCTTGTGCACGTCGACGACGACGGCAACGACGGAGGAGATGACGATGAGAACGAGAACGGCGAGAAGAACAAACACGGTCGTACCTTTCGGGAAATGGGGTTGAGTATCGGGGAGACGGAGGCACCATTGCTCGAGTTCGACGTATTCATTTCATCATCTTTGACTTTGCAGCACAATCACATAGTTCTGCACGGAGTGTGTAGCGTTACTACATGGATGTCCAACGACTCGAACTTCTCCGCGAACTGGCCGAGCGCCACAGCATCACTGAGGTTGCCCGCGCCACGCACCGCACGCCATCCGCTGTCTCGCAGCAGCTGAAAGTGCTCGAACGCGAGGCCGGCCTTCCGCTCACCGAGCGCAGCGGTCGCGGCCTCATTCTGACGGATGCCGGCCGCGCTCTGGCCCGCAGCGCGACGGATGTCGCGGTCGCCCTCGCCCGCGCCCGGGCGGTCTGGGACGAGTTCCGCAACGACGCCACGGGCGAGGTGAGCCTGGTCACCTTTCCGACCGCGGGCGAGATGCTGCTGCCGGGAGCGGTGAGAAGCATCGCCGCCGTGCCCGGACTCATCGTCAACTGCACCGACAAGGACCCGGAACTGAGCGACTTCCCCGCGCTCACGGCGGAGTACGACATCGTGCTCGCCTACAGCCTGCGCGGCCAGCTTCCATGGGGCGGGCGCGGACTGACGGTGGTCCCGCTGATGACAGAGCCGCTCGACGTCGGGCTGCCGGCCGACCACCGGCTGGCCTCCCGGTCGTGGATCACCCCGGCGGACGTGATCGGCGAGACCTGGATCGGCGCGCCGACCGGCTACCCGTTCGAGCGCATCCTGCACCAGATCGAGCAGAAGGCAGGCAGTCAGATCACCGTCGCCCAGCAGTTCGCCGACCTGCGGGTGATCGAAGCGTTCGTCGTGGCAGGCCTCGGCATCGCTCTGGTGCCCCGGTACACCTGGGGCGGTGACCAGCCGGGCCGCCTCGTGCTCAAGCCGCTCCGCGGGGTGGACGCCGAACGGCAAATCGTGGCGCTGATGCGCCCCGATCGGGCCGAGCGCCTCGCCGTGCGCACCGTTCTGGAGGTGCTCCGCACCGAGGCCGCCCGCGTGCAGGCCAAGCACGCCCTCATTCCCTAGGCGTTCTGTGGGAAGCCCAGGTTGATACCGCCGTGGCTCGGGTCCAGCCACCGGCTCGTGATGGCCTTCTCTCGGGTGTAGAAGGCGATCCCGGCCGGGCCGTAGGCCTTGGCGTCGCCGAACAGGGAGTCCTTCCAGCCGCCGAACGAGTGGTAGGCCACGGGCACCGGGATCGGCACGTTGATGCCGACCATACCGACCTGCACCTCATTCTGGAACCGCCTGGCCGCACCGCCGTCGTTGGTGAAGATGGCCGTGCCGTTGCCGTAGCGGCTGCGGTTGATCAGGTCGAGTCCCTCGGCGTAGCTGGCGACCCGCACGATGGAGAGCACCGGGCCGAAGATCTCGTCAAGGTAGACGTCCGAGTCCGTGCTGACCTTGTCGAAGAGGGTCGGACCGAGCCAGAATCCGCTCGCGTCACCGTCCACCTCGATACCGCGGCCGTCCACGACGACCTCGGCTCCGTCGGTCTGGGCGAGGTCGATGTAGGACGCCACCTTGTCGCGGTGTACCTTCGTGATCAGAGGTCCCATGTCGCATCCGCGCATGCCGTCGCCCACCTTGAGGCTCTTCAGCCGCGCGGTGATCTTCGCGACCAGGTCGTCAGCGACCGGTTCCACGGCCACCACCACGCTGATCGCCATGCAGCGCTCACCGGCCGAGCCGAAGCCGGCGTTGACCGCGGCATCCGCGGCCAGGTCCAGGTCTGCGTCTGGCAGCACGAGCATGTGGTTCTTTGCGCCGCCGAGGGCCTGCACGCGCTTGCCGTGATGGGCGGCCGTCTCGTAGATGTACTGCGCGATCGGCGTGGAGCCGACGAACGAGATCGCCTGCACGTCGGGGTGCACGAGCAGGGCGTCGACGGCTTCCTTGTCGCCGTGCAGGACGTTGAGCACACCGGCGGGCAGGCCGGCCTCGGTCATCAGGGCAGCCATCCAGTTCGACGCGGACGGGTCTTTCTCGCTCGGTTTGAGCACGACCGTGTTGCCGGCCGCGATGGCGATCGGAAAGAACCAGAGGGGCACCATGGCTGGGAAGTTGAACGGGCTGATGATGCCCACCACGCCGAGCGGCTGGCGCAGCGTGTAGACGTCGACGCCCGTGGACACGTTCTCGGAGTACTCGCCCTTGCTCAGGTGCGGCATGCCGAGCGCGAACTCGACGACCTCGAGGCCGCGCGCGATCTCGCCGAGCGCATCCGAGGTCACCTTGCCGTGTTCGGCGGTGAGGATGTCGGCCAGCTCGCCTTTGCGCGCGTTCAGCAGTTCGCGGAAGTTGAACATCACGCCCTGGCGCTTGGCTTGGGATGTGTCGCGCCAGAGCGGATAGGCAGCGTGGGCGGAGGCGACGGCGGTGTCGACGTCGGTGGCACTGGCCAGGATTACGTTCTTCGCGACGGCGCCGAGGGCGGGGTTGAAGACGGGCGCGGTGCGGGTCGAGGCTCCCCGGAGGGGAGCCCCGTCGACCCAGTGGGTGATGAGGGGCAGTTCGGTCATGGGCGTTCGTCTCTCTTCATTCTCTTCATCGAGTCGGGGTGAGGGTGCGCGGGGCGTCAGACAAGCCGGTCGAGGCTGAGGACCTCGTCGTAGATAGTGAGCGCCTCGGCGACCTCGGCGTCGGTGACGACGCAGGGCGGCACCACGTGGATGCGGTTCTCGGCCAGGAACGGCAGCAGGTTGCGGGCCAGCAGCTCCGATTTGATCCGGCCCATCACGGCGCCGCTGAGCGGCTGGCGGGTCTCCCGGTCGGAGACGAGTTCCATCGCCCAGAACACGCCGACCCCGCGCACCTCTCCGATGATCGGGTGCTTAGCCTGCAGCTCGGCGAGCCCGGGGGCGAGCACGTCGCGCCCGATCCGGGCGGCGTTCTCCACGATGCCCTCGTTCTTCATGGCGTCCAGGGCCGCCACGATCGACGCCATCGCCAGCGGATGTCCGCTGTAGGTGAGGCCACCGGGATAGACCGTGGTGTCGAAGTCGTGGGCGATGGGGTCGGAGATGATCACACCGCCGGTGGGCACATAACCGGAGTTGACGCCCTTCGCGAAAGTGATCAGGTCCGGCACCACGTCGAAGCCGTCGAACGCGAACCAGTTGCCGGTGCGGCCGAAGCCGGCCATCACCTCGTCGAGGATCAGCATGATGCCGTACCGGTCGCAGAGGGCCCGCACGCCGGCGAGGTAGCCGGGCGGCGGCACGAGCACGCCGGCGGTGCCGGGGATGGATTCCAGCAGCACGGCCGCGATGCCCGCGGGTCCCTCACTCTGGATCACGTGCTCGAGGTGGCGCAGGGCCCGCTCCGACTCCTGCTCGGGGCTGGTCGCCCAGAACTCGCTGCGGTAGAGGTAGGGGCCGAAGAAGTGCACGTGCCCGCGGGCGAACTCATTCGGGATGCGGCGCCAGTCGCCGGTCGCGACGATGGCCGCGCCCGTGTTGCCGTGGTACGAGCGGTAGGTGGAGAGCACCTTGTCGCGGCCCGTGTGCAGGCGCGCCATGCGGATCGCGTTCTCGATCGCATCCGCCCCGCCGTTGGTGAAGAAGACCTTGTTGAAGCCCTCCGGCGCCCGTTCGACGATGCGCTGGGCGGCCTCGCCGCGGGTCAGGGTCGCCGTGGAGGGCGCCACCGTGGCGAGCCGACCGGCCTGCTCGATGATGGCCGCAGTGACGGCCGGATGCTGGTGGCCGATGTTCACGTTGACGAGCTGGCTGGAGAAGTCCAGATAGCTGCGCCCGTCATAATCCCAGACCCGGGAGCCCTGCCCGCCGGCGATCACCAGCGGCTTGAGGGCACCCTGGGCCGACCAGGAGTGGAAGACGTGCGCCCGGTCAAGGTCGTAGGCGAGCTCGTTGCGGCTGGCCGTGGCGCTTGGGGAAGTGATGTCATTCACAGATATCGGGTTCTTTCTCTCTGCGTTGAGATGGTGAGGCCGTGGATCGCCCACCTTCAGTGTGACCTCGATCGGCTTGAAGTCTGCACCATTCACCTGAATCGGGTCATTTCTTTGCCACGATGGGCTCGGTCATCGCCGGGATCACGGTCTCCCCGTAGACGCGCATCGTCTCTTCCTTGTTGTCGTGCTGCAGGTAGCCGGCGAACTGGTCGACGCCGATGGCGCGCAGGGCCTCGAGCTTTTCGATGTGGTCCTTGGCGGTGCCGAGCAGACAGAACCGGTCGACGATCTCGTCGGGCACGAACTCGGCGTGCGCGTTTCCGGCACGGCCGTGCTCGTTGTAGTCGTAATCCTGCCGGCCAATGATGTAGTCGGTGAGGGCCTTCGGCACATGAGATTCGGTGCCGTACTTGGCGACGATGTCGGCCACGTGATTGCCGACCATGCCGCCGAACCAGCGGCACTGGTTGCGCATGTGGCCCCAATTGTCGCCGATGTACATGGGCGCGGCCACGCAGAACTTGACCGCCATCGGGTCGCGGCCGGATTTCGCCGCGGCCTCCCGCACGGTCTTGATCATCCACTCGGCCACGTCGAGGTCGGCCATCTGCAGGATGAAACCGTCGCCGACCTCGCCCGCGAGCTTGAGCGCGAGGGGCCCGTAGGCCGCCACCCACACGTCAAGGGTGGAGCCGCGGCTCCACGGAAACTGCAGGGTCGCGCCGTTGTATTCGACCGACCGGGAGTTCGCGAGTTCCCGGATCACGTGCACCGACTCGCGCAGCGTCTTCAGGGTGGTGGGAGTTCCGTTGATGACCCGCACCGCCGAATCCCCGCGGCCGATGCCGCAGATGGTGCGGTTGCCGTACATCTCGTTCAGCGTCGCGTAGGTGGAGGCCGTGACCGTCCAGTCGCGGGTGCCCGGGTTGGTGACCATGGGTCCGACGATGATCCTGTCCGTCTCCGCGAGGATGCGGCTGTAGATGACGTAGGGCTCCTGCCAGAGCAGATGCGAGTCGAACGTCCAGACGTGGCTGAAGCCGTGCGCCTCGGCCAGTTTGGCCAATTGCACGGTACGGGCGGATGGGGGGTTGGTCTGCAACACTGCTCCGAAGTCCATCTGGGGTCCCGTCTAGATCAGGTACTGGCTCAGGCCGCGCTTGACGAACCGGCCGTCACCCTTGGAGCCGAGATAGGAGCTGTCGTCGATGATGACCTTGCCGCGGGACAGAACGGTGTCGACGTGACCGTCGATCTCGTAGCCTTCCCAGGCGGAGTGGTCCATGTTCATGTGGTGGGTCTTGCCATTCCCGTTGACGGGCAGGCCGATCGAGGTGTGGCCGTTCGGGTCGTAGATCACGATGTCGCCGTCGGCGCCCGGCTGGATGACCCCCTTTTTGCCGTACAGCCCGAACATCCGTGCCGGGGTTGTCGCGGTGATCTCCACCCAGCGTTCGAGCGAGATGCGGCCGTTGACGACGCCCTGGTAGAGCAGGTCCAGGCGGTGCTCGACCGAGCCGATGCCGTTCGGGATCTTCGAGAAGTCGCCGAGGCCCAGCTCTTTCTGCCCCTTCATGCAGAACGGGCAGTGGTCGGTGGAGACCATCTGGATGTCGTTGGTGCGCAGGCTCTGCCACAGGTGGTCCTGGTGGCCCTCGGCCTTCGAGCGCAGTGGCGTGGAGCAGACCCACTTCGCGCCCTCGAACCCCGGTGCCCCGAGATTCTCCTCGAGCGACAGGTAGAGGTATTGCGGGCAGGTCTCACCGAACACGTTCTGGCCGTGGTCCCGGGCGGCGGCGATCTGCTCCACGGCCTGCTTGGCGCTCACGTGCACCACGTAGAGCGGCGCCCCGGTGAGGTTCGCGAGCATGATCGCGCGGTGCGTGGCCTCCTCCTCCAGCTGCCAGGCGCGCGCGACACCGTGGTAGTAGGGGTCGGTCTTGCCCTCTGCGAGCAGCTGCGTGACGAGCACGTCGATGGCCGGGCCGTTCTCGGCGTGCATCATGGTCATCAGCCCGGTCTCGGCGGACTTCTGCATGGCGCGCAGCACCTGCGCGTCATCCGAGTAGAAGACGCCGGGATAGGCCATGAACAGTTTGAAGCTGGAGATGCCCTCGTCCAGCAGCCCGTCCATCGCCTGCAGCGAGTCCTCGTTGAGGTCGCCGATGATCTGGTGGAACCCGTAGTCGATGGCGCAGTTTCCGGCCGCCTTCTCGTGCCAGGCCGCCAAACCGTCGAAGACCCGCTGGCCGTAGCTCTGCACTGCGAAGTCGACGATGGTGGTGGTGCCGCCCCAGGCCGCGGCCCGGGTGCCGGTCTCGAAGGTGTCGCTGGCCGCGGTGCCGCCGAACGGCAACTGCATATGCGTGTGCGCGTCGACGCCGCCGGGGATCACGTACTTGCCGGTGGCGTCGATCACACGGTCGACGGATGCGGCGAGGTCATTCCCGAGGAGAGCCGAGCCAGGTGCCAGCACGGCGACGATGATCTCGCCGTCGATGAGGACATCCGCCTGCACCCGGCCGGTCGCGCTGACCACGGTGCCGTTCTGGATCAGGGTCGTCACGATGCGCCCCTGGCTACGGCCGGGCGATCGGGCCGTAGGAGTCGGGACGGCGGTCCCGGTAGAACTGCCACGAGTTGCGCACCTCTCGGATGACGCCCAGGTCGAGGTCGCGGATGACGACCTCCTCGGTGTCGGTGGAGGCCACCTCGCCGACGTAGTTGCCGCGCGGGTCGACGAAGTAGGAGCTGCCGTAGAAGGTGACGGCGTCGGCGCCGAACTCCTCGGTCTCGGTGCCGATGCGGTTGTTGGCGCCGATGTAGTACTGGTTGGCGACGGCGGCGGCCGGCTGCTCGAGCTCCCAGAGCCGGTTCGAGAGGCCGGGCTTGGTGGCTGAGGGGTTGAAGACAATCTCGGCGCCGTTCAGGCCGAGCACGCGCCAGCCCTCCGGGAAGTGCCGGTCGTAGCAGATGTAGACCCCGATCTTGCCGACCATGGTGTCGAAGACGGGGTAGTCGGCGTTTCCGGGGCGGAAGTAGAACTTCTCCCAGAACTGGGGCAGGTGGGGGATGTGGTGCTTGCGGTACTTGCCGAGGTAGGTGCCGTCGGCGTCGATCACGGCGGCCGTGTTGTAGAGCACGCCGGGCTGCTCCTCCTCGTAGACGGGGAGCACGATCACCATCGTGTGCTCGGCGGCGAGCTTCTGGAACCGCTCCACGAGTGGTCCCGGCACGCTCTGCGCGTAGTCGTAGTACGTGGAGTCCTGCACAATGCCGAAGTAGGGGCCGTGGAACAGCTCCTGGAAGCAGATCACCTGCACTCCCGCTTCGGCGGCGGTGCGCACGAATCCCTCGTGCTTCTGGATCATCGACTCCTGGTCGCCCGTCCACTCGGTCTGGGTGATTGCGGCCCGAACTACAGTCATCTTGTCTCCACATTCGCCAGTGACGGAACACCGTTGAGCCGAACGACAGCGTCCGGGCTTATTAGTCTTCGACGCAAACATTTGGTGCTGCTTTTCTGTGTGACTAACGCGTATATCATCCTGTCGAGCGAATCTGCCGGTGGCAAGGGTTCATGCAAACCGTTATCGTCGCGGTCGGGCACGGGGTCACTGGCCGACCGAATATCACTCGATCGCGCCTACAATGGGGGTAATGCCTCGTCTGCTGCTGGAGTTCTTAGACAACATCGACACAAAAAACGGGGATGTCTCAGATTCACCCCGAGAGGTTCACCCTCGGGGCCGCTCATCCGCCGCGACGACGCCGGAAATTCTCGGTGCGCGCCGCGCTGCTGGCGCCGTGCGTATCGGATCAGTAAAACTCCTGTCCTGCCTTGACATGACGTCATCGACTCGCCGGCAGGTTGCGAATAATCGAGATTGGAATCAATACCATGGCACGCACAGAAAACGGAAAAGTCGCACTCGTTACCGGTGGTGGACAGGGGATTGGTCAGGCCATTGCTGAGCGACTCCACGCTGACGGCTTCAAGGTCGCCATCGCCGACCTGAACCGTGCGACCGCAGGCGCAGTTGCCGAATCCCTGGGAGGCAAGGAGGGCGGAGCACTCGCACTGCACGTCGATGTCTCCGACCGAGACAGCGTGTTCGCCGCGGTCGAGCAGGCTGTCACGGAGCTCGGGGGCTTCGACGTCATCGTCAACAACGCCGGCATCGCCCCCACGTCTCCAATCGATGACATCACCCAGGAAAGCATCGCAAAAATATTCTCCATCAACTTCAACGGCGTGGTGTGGGGCATTCAGGCAGCCACCAAGGCGTTCAAAGAGCTCGGCCACGGTGGAAAGATCATCAGTGCTGCGTCCCAGGCCGGTCACGTCGGGAACCCCGGCATCGCGTTGTACTCGGCCACCAAGTTCGCCATTCGTGGCTTGTCCCAGACAGCCGCCAAGGACCTGGCCCAATTCGGCATCACGGTCAACACCTTCGCCCCCGGCATCGTGAAGACGCCCCTCATGGAGGAGCTCGCGAAAAAGGTGGCAGCCGACGCGGGCCAGTCGGAAGAGTGGGGCTGGGATCAGTTCACGAACGGCATCGCCCTCGCCCGCCTGTCCGAAGCGTCCGAGGTCGCGGGGGTCGTTTCGTTCCTGGCTGGCCCCGACTCCGGCTACATCACCGGACAGTCGATTCTGGTCGACGGCGGAATGGTCTTCAACTAAGCAGAGGACGAAACTGACTCTCACCGGCCCGGCGACTGGCCGCACTGAGTATCCCGGGCGCGCCGGACATCCGTCCCCCATCGCCCCGCTCGCCCGGGATGGGCCGCGCCGAAGTTCTGGCCTAGGCTGAACGAAGACCGCCGGTTGGCTCTGACCGGTTGAGCCGGCCCCGACTTGGGCGGCAGGTCGCCGACACGTGCTCGGTCGCACCCTTCCTGCCCCGCAGTTCTCCCTGTGCTCGCCAGAGCGGGTGAATCGTCGCCATGGCGCGCTCATACCGACGATCCACCAGCTCTCGCGGCCCTGAACCGGATCGGTAACATGTCCCAATTACGTTCGTTGCGTGGTCCCCTGCTGGTGGTCGTAGCGGCGGCTGCCCTGCTATCGAGCGGATGCGCTGCGGCGAGTCCCGTCGCCGCGCCCAGTGCCGCGCCGGGCGCGAGCGCCGGCACGGGTGGAGGCTACCCGATGACGATCGACAACTGCGGCACCGACGTGACCGTGGAGGCTGCGCCCGAACGGATCGTGACGATCAAGTCGTCGACGACCGAGCTGCTGCTCGCACTGGACCTCTCCGATCGCATCGTGGGCTCGGCGTTCCTCGACGGCCCGCTGCCGGCATCCCTCGAGAAGGCCGGCGCAGGCCTGTTCGTGGTCAGCGACTTCGTGCCCGGCCAGGAGGCCGTGCTCGGACTCACGCCCGACTTCGTCTACGGCGGCTGGGAGTCCAACTTCTCGGCCGAGGGCGTGGGCGAACGCCAGAGCCTCACCGACCTCGGCATCGGCAGCTACGTTTCCCCCGCCGCCTGCAAGGGCGAGGGCTACATGCCTGACCCGCTCACTTTCGACTCCGTGTTCGCCGAGATCACCGAGGCCGGCGCGATCTTCGGCGCCGAAGAGGCCGCGGCCGACCTGGTCGCCGATCAGCAGAAGACCCTCGCGGCCCTTGACCCCGCCGCCGCGGACACCACCGCGCTCTGGTATTCCAGCGGCACCGACACTCCCTACGTGGGCGCCGGCATCGGCTCGCCCAACATGATCATGGCGGCCGCGGGCCTGACCAACGTGTTCGCCGACGTGCAGGACACCTGGACCTCGGTGGGCTGGGAGTCGGTCATCGAGGCGAACCCGAGCGTGATCGTGCTCGTCGACGCCACCTGGAACACCGCGGAGTCGAAGATCGCGAACCTCGAGACGAACCCGGCCACGCAGCAACTCGACGCCGTGAAGAACCAGCGCTACATCGTGCTGCCGTTCGCGGCCACCGAGGCCGGCATCCGCAACGTCGAAGCCGCCGCGTCAACCATCGAACAGCTCGACGCGCTCGGGTCCACGACGGCCGGCTAGCGACCGGCGCCAGAGCACGACGCACGACGCAGGACACGCCAGGACAGCACCAACGGGACAGACACGACGGAACAGGCGAGGCAGGTGGATCGGGTGGAGCTGCAGCAGCCGGAACGCACGGCGGCCCAGAGCCGTCGCGTGGCCGGGCGCGCGGGCTACCTGGGCTGGCTCGCCCTGTCGGTCCTGGCCCTCGTGCTCACGGCGGGGCTGGCCGTGACCATCGGTCCGGCCGACGTGAGCCTGACGGATGTCGCCGCGAGCCTCGCCGGGCACCTCGGCCTGCCGGGCGCCGCCGGGGTGGCCCCGCTGACCGACTCGATCGTGTGGCAGCTGCGCCTGCCGCGCGTTCTGACCGCGGCCGCTGTCGGCGCGGGGCTCGCGCTCTGCGGCGCGGTGATGCAGTCGGTGACCCGCAACCCGCTGGCGGACCCCTACCTGCTCGGGCTGTCGAGCGGGGCTTCTCTCGGCGCGGTCTGTGTGATCGTTCTCGGCGTCGCGGTGGCGCTGCCGGCCGCGGCGTTCCTCGGCGCGCTGGCAGCCCTCGTCGCCACGCTGAGCATCGCGCGGGTCGCCAACACGATCACGCCCGGGCGCGCGGTGCTCTCGGGCCTGGCCATCGCTCAACTGGGTGCGGCCGGCACGTCCTTCATCATCTTCTGGGCAGCCAAGGGCGACTCCTACCGGGAGATCCTCAACTGGCTGCTGGGCTCGCTGGCCGGCAGCTCGTGGTCGAGCGTCGTCATCTCGGGCACTGCCCTCGTGGTGGTCGGCGCCGGGATCGTGCTCTCGGCCACCCGCCTGGACGCGTTCACCTTCGGGGACACCGCCGCGGCATCCCTCGGCATCAACGTCAACGGCACCCGGTGGATACTGCTCGGCGCGGTGGCGCTACTGACCGGCGCCATGGTGGCCGTGAGCGGGGCCATCGGCTTCGTCGGCCTGATCCTGCCGCACCTGGTGCGCGGCCTGAGCGGGCCCGGCCACCGCCGCCTGCTGCCGCTGACCGTGGTGCTCGGCGCCCTGTTCCTGATCGTGGCCGACACGGTCGCCCGCACGGTGTTCGACCCCCGCGAGCTGCCCGTGGGCATCATCACCGCGCTGATCGGCGTGCCCGTCTTCATCGTGCTGATCAAGAGCAGAAAGGCCGCCGCATGGTCGTGATCCTCGACCGGGTGTCGTTCCAGGTCGACGGCACCCCGATTCTGACCGATGTGTCGGCGGTCGTGCCCACGGGCGCAGTGACCGGCCTGCTCGGACCCAACGGGGCCGGCAAGTCCACCCTGTTGCGCCTGATCGCGGGGCTGGAGGCACCGGATGCCGGCGGCGTCGAACTCGACGGAGCGCGATCCGGCAGAGGGTCCGGTCTGTCGCGGCGCGAGACCGCCCGGCGGGTGGCGCTGCTCGAACAGAACGCCACGCCCAGCGTCGACCTCACGGTGCGCGAGGTCGTGCTCCTCGGCCGGATCCCGCACCGCAGCCGGGTGCTCGGCAGCTTCGGCGGCGACGACGACCACCGGGTGGCCGAGGAATCGCTGGCCGTGGTCGGCGGCAGCGACCTCGCCGACCGGGCGTGGCATACGCTCAGCGGCGGCGAGCAGCAGCGCGCGCAGATCGCCCGGGCGTTGGCGCAGCGGCCGAGTCTGCTGCTGCTGGACGAGCCGAACAACCACCTCGATGTGAGCGCCCAGATCGGGCTGCTCGGGCAGGTGCGCGGGCTCTGCGCGGGCGCGGCCGGCACGGGCCTGACCGCGATCATGGCCCTGCACGATCTGAATCTGGCCGCCGCGTTCTGCGACCAGATCCTGCTGCTGCACCACGGGCGACTGGTCGCGGCCGGCACCCCCGAGGCGGTGCTGCGGCCGGCGACCATTGCGGAGGTCTACGGCGTGGACTGCGACGTGATCCCACATCCGCGCGGCGGGCATCCGGTGATCGTGTTCGCTCCATCCACGACGATTCCGGCCTTCCCGCCTCCCCGTGAACCCGAAGTCACCCAGCACGGAAGAGCGCACAGATGACGACCATCACCGTTCTGGCCGGCGGCATCGGCGGCGCCCGGTTCACCCGCGGGCTGCTGAAGCACCTGGCGGAAACCGAGCCGGAGGCGACGGTGACGGTGATCGTGAACACGGGCGATGACATGTGGCTGGACGGGCTGCGCATCTGCCCGGACCTCGACACCGTGATGTACACCCTCGGCGGAGGCATCAACGAGGAGCAGGGTTGGGGGCGGCCCGAGGAGTCCCGCCGCGCCTCCGCTGAGATCGCCGCCTACGGGCGCGGCTGGTCCTGGTTCACGCTCGGCGACCTGGATCTGGCCACCCACATCGTGCGCAGCGACCTGCTCCGGAACGGCTCCACGTTGAGCGAGGCCACCGAGTTCCTCTGCCGCCGCTGGCAGCCCGGGGCGCGCCTGCTGCCGATGAGCGACATCCCCGTCGAGACACATGCCCGACTGGCTATGGATGCCGATGAGCACCGGGCCGGCGAGCTGATCCACTTCGAGGAGTGGTGGGTGCGCTACCGCGCCGGCGTTCCGGCGACCGAGTTCGTGCAGGTCGGACTCGAGTCCGCAGTCCCCGCGCCGGGCGTCGTCGACGCCATCATGACGGCCGACCTGGTGATCCTGCCGCCGTCGAACCCGGTCGTTTCGGTCGGCACGATCCTCGCCGTACCGGGCATCCGGGACGCCCTGCGTTCCAGCACCGCCGCGGTGGTCGGCGTCTCGCCGATCATCGCGGGCGCGGCCGTGCGCGGCATGGCCGACGCCTGCCTGCACACCATCGGCGTCGAGACTACGGCCGAGGCCGTGGGCCTGCACTACGGCTCCCGCGCCGCGGGCGGCGTGCTCGACGGGTGGCTGGTGGACGAGACGGATGCCGGCGCGCTGCCGGCGCTGGCGGCCGCCGGCATCCATTCGGTCGCCGTGCCGCTCTGGATGCGGGATGCCGCGACAACCATGCGGCTCGCGGCGGATGCGCTCGCCTTCGCTCGCGGCACCCACTCCGTCGTCTGAGCGGCAGTAGCACAGCCGCGGCAGCTCCATCTATGGCGGCAACAGTTTCGACTCCCTGCCGCAACGGGCGTGCACGTAACCTCGGAGATTTTTGCGACACGCCGCTCACGGCGCCCTGAAGTGACCCGGCGTTTCGCGAAAAATCTCCGACTGTAGCGACGCGCCGATCAGCGCGCGGCGGCCGACCCCGGGGCCTCGACGACCAGGAGGGTGTGCGGCCCGACGCCGAGACGCTGCGCCACCGCAAGGTCGGCGGCGGTATCGACGTCGTGACGGATCGAAACGGATGCCGCCAGCACGAGCGGCACATGGCCGGCGGCCTCATGGGCGGCCCGAGACCCAACCCCGAACCGAGGCTCGATCGGGACTCCGGCGAGCGCGAGCAGAGCCGTGGTGCCGGTTCCGGCCGCGTCGGGCACCAAACTGCGATCGTGCGCGGCGGCGAGGTGCAGAGTGCGCTCGACATCCGCGGGCGTCAGCGCCGGCAGATCGCCGGTCAGCACGGCTAGGTTCGCCTCCGGAAATGCCCCGCGGGCAACCATCAGTCCCTGCCGGATTGCCGCGTTCAACGGGTCTGCGGGAAGGATCGATTCGCGCACCGGGGCCTCGCGCACGATGTCGACCCCGAGCTCGGCCAGCCGACCCAAAAGTTCACCGTCGCCCGTGACGACCAGCACCCGGTCGACACCATGCGCCGCCAGCAGGGCCGCGACCGTGTCGAGAGCGAAGGCATCCGCCAGCCCGGCCCGATCGGGCCGCTCGCCCAGCCGGCTCTTCGCCCCGGGGTTGCCCTTGACGGGCACGATCGCCACCCAGCTCATTCGGTGACGGAAACGACGGATGCCGCGTCGACGGCGGCAGCGGCCAGCCCCGCCGTGTACCCCTCCGAGAAACCCTCGGCGTGCGCCTCGGCGCTCCCCAGCCGGAACATGTCGTTCTCGCTCGGCCGCAGCAGCCGGGTCGCTCCGCGCGCATCCGCGTCGTCGGGCTCGCCCACGAGGCGACCGAGCCCGCGCACGACCGCGACCGGGTTGCCGCTGGTCTTGCCCTTCACCAAATCGGCCGCGCCGGCGATCTCATCGGCGACCGCGGCGACGGTCACGTCGAGGCGCCGGCCGGACGCATCGGTCGTGCCGCGCAGGTCGTCGAGAACCGTGACTCCGGCGGCTCCGATCACGATGTCGGTCTGGCCCTCACGCCACGGGCGCCCGACGGTGTCGGTGATCAGCACGCCGAGCCGCAGGCTGGTGCGTTCGTGGAGGGCTGCGCAGAGGGCGCGCGCGGAGGCATCCGGATCGACGGGAAGGAGCAGCACGAACCCGTCGGGGGTGTTGCTCGCGTCGACGCCGGCCGCCGCCATCACCAGGCCCTGGCGGTTCTCGACGATCCGCGTCATCCCGCCGGGAAAGGCGCGGGTCGCGACGACCCGCACCGTCTCGTCGGTGATCGCCTGTTCCCGATCGGCCGCCCGCACTTGGCGGCCCTCGGCCTTGGACACGATCTTGCTTGTCACCGCGAGAATGTCGCCGTCGCGCAGGCGGCTGCCTGCCGCGTCGGCGATGAGCGCAGCGAGGTCTGCGCCGGCCTCGACCTCACCGATGCCCCCCAGCACGAAAACGTGCAGGCCGGTTGGTTCTGGCACCACTAGCGCACGAGCTTCGGCAGCACGGATGCGCCGAAAACGTCGATCCACTGGCGCTGGTTGCGGCCCACGTTGTGCAGGTAGATGCGGTCGAAGCCGAGGTCGACGAACTTCTGGATGTAGGCCCGGTGGTCGTCGGGGTCGGCTGAGATGATCATGCGGCCCTCGAAGTCCTCGGGCCGAACGAGTTTGGCGATCTGCTCGAATTCGAACGGTGAACGGATATCCCCCTTCGGGAACTTCATCCCGCCGTTCGGCCACTCGACCAGGGCGTTCCGCATGGCCTCCTCGTCGGTTTCGGCCCAGCTCATGTGCAGCTGCAGCACCTTGGGCATAGCGGCCGGGTCCTTGCCGCCATCCCGGGCGCCGTCGTCGAACTTGCCGAACAGCATCGAGATCTTTTCCAGCGGGGCTCCGACCGTGATCAGGCCGTCGGCGTGACGCCCGGCGCGCTTGGCCGTGACCGGGCCGGCGGTGGCGACGAGAATCTCCGGGGCCACCTCGGGCATGGTCCAGAGCCGGGTCGACTCGAGCTTGTAGAACTGGCCGGAGTGCTTGACGTCCTTGCCTGCGATGGAGGCGGTGAACAGCTTGGAGATGATCTCAATGGCCTCGAACATGCGATTGATGCGCTCGGGGGCTTCCGGCCAATACTGGCCGACGATGTGCTCGTTCAGAGCTTCGCCGGAGCCGAGGCCGAGCCAGTGCCGGCCGGGGTACATCGAGGCGAGCGTCGCGGAGGCCTGCGCCACCATCGCCGGGTGCCACCGGAAGGTGGGCGCGGTGACGCCGGGCCCGAGGTCCCCCTTCGTGCGCTCACCGATCGCCGCGAGCACGCTCCAGACGAACGAGGACTCACCCTGGGCGGGCACCCACGGTTGGAAGTGGTCGGCCGCCATCACCCCGGTGAACCCGTGTTCCTCTGCGTAGGCCGACAGGGCCACCGCCTCCGCGGGCGCGAACTGCTCCAGCATCGCCGCGTAGCCGATCTGCAAATCCGTCATGGTTACCGCCCTGCCTTTCGTTGTGGTTCGATCCTGTCACTCCCGGCTCCGAGAACTCCCCTCCCCACTTAGAAACGCCCGAGCGGCATCCGTCAAATAGGCTGGAAGCATGCGCATCGCCACCTGGAACGTCAACTCCATCCGTGCCCGAGTCGGCCGGGTCGTCGACTGGATGGTGCGCGAAGACATCGACGTGCTCGCGATGCAGGAGATCAAATGTAAGCCTCCGCAGTTCCCGGCGCAGGCGTTCGAGGACGCCGGCTACGAGCTCGCCGTCCACGGCCTCAGCCAGTGGAACGGCGTCGCGTTCGCCAGTCGCCTCGAGATGACGGATGTCGCCACCGGCTTCCCCGGCATGCCCGGCTTTCTGAAGGGCCAGGAGGGTCCCGGCCTCCCGCTCGAGGCCCGGGCGCTCGGCGTCACGGTGGAGGACCTGCGGTTGTGGAGCCTGTACGTTCCGAACGGACGCAGCATCGACGACCCGCACTTCGCCTACAAGCTGGACTGGCTGGAGCGCCTGCGCGCGCACGCCCGAAACGAACTGGCTCGCGACCCGCACCTGGCCCTCGCACTGATGGGCGACTGGAACGTGGCCCCATTCGAGCGTGACATGGGTGACCCGAGCTTCGTTCCCGGCAAATCCACTCACGTCTCCGAGCCCGAGCGGGCCGCGTTCCGCGCGTTCGAGGCGGAGGGCATCTTCGATGTGGTGCGCCCGCTGGCTCCGGAGGGTTACACCTTCTGGGACTACAAACAGCTGAGGTTCCCCCGCAACGAGGGCATGCGGATCGACTTCATCCTCGGCTCCCCCGCGTTCGCGGATCTGGTGACCGCGGCGAGCATCCACCGCAATGAGCGCAAGGGTGATGCGCCGAGCGACCACGTTCCCGTGGTCGTGGAGCTGACCCTCGAGGGCGAAGACGACGACCGCCCGATGATCTTCTAACCGGCGCACCGAGCCGGAAACGTGCCGGCAACGGCGCGTGCGAGCGCGGCGGCGCTACTCGCACAATGACTTCCATACCCTGGGGGCGCCACAGTATCGCCACAATATCGCCACAAGCGCGCCCAGCGACCTCCGTCACCGTCTCCGTCACCCGCCGCGTCGAGCCGACCCGCATCTCTGCGGCCACGCGCTGGGCTCAGCGGGGCCAGGACCTTCCTGGTCATGCCCCAGATCACCCGGATGCTGCGCCCCTGGCTGCGACGGCGGCCCCCGGTGTTAGATGAGTGAGTCCGAATCGTTTGGTTGTGTCGCTTTCGCAAGGTCAGAGCTGACCGCACCGAGTGGCCTCGGTTCATCGAAGGCGGAACGCTGTGCCCGGCGTCGAACCAATTCGACGGAGATTTTTGGTCAAGCACCCGTTTTTGAACCGAAACACGCTTTCTAAAGCAAAATCTCCGTCGAATTCGTTCGGAACGAGGCGTAGGGCGTCGGACTCAGCTCGGCCGGCATTCCCTCGCTTTGTGGTCCGGAGCCGTGTTCGGCTTCGAGCGATCGATGTCGTGCTCGGCCATCGGCCGGCCGGCCGCTAGATCGGGGCAGGCAGCGCCGCGACGGCCACCACCGCGAACAGCTTCGCAGCGTCCAGCCGGAGACGAACCGGCCGAAGATGTAGGCACCACCGGCATCACGACCCCCTTGATGACGGATGCCGCCGCCACGCGTTTGCGCGCCGATCCCGCCTTGAGCAGGCGCTCCCCGTGCAACGACATGCCGAACGCCAGGAGCAGCCGCACCCAACATGGTTTCAGCCATCGGAGTGTGAAAGAACACCCGGTTGATGGCCAGCCCGGCGCCGACGCCGATGATGCCGAGGAGCGCGACGAGACAGCCCACCAGGATCACGAATCCGATGATGGAGAAGCCGACCAGAGCACCGCCCACGCGACGAGCTTAGGGAGGCTGGAACCGAGAGTTTCCCAGCCACAGCCGGGCACCGCCCGATAGTCTTACCCTCCTCATGGACCCTGATAAACCCTCGCCCATCCAGCCACGCCTCGACATCCTGCGCCCGAGTCTGAGAGGGCCACATGCTGTTTGAGTGGGCGATGGTGGGGGTCGGGCTTCTCCTCACCGTCGGAACGGGCATCTTCGTCGCCGCCGAATTCTCCCTGGTCACCCTGAACCGCAACGAGCTCGAGGCCCGGCAGGAACGCGGCGAGAAACACCTCGGCCCGACCATCAAGGCCCTGAAGATCACCTCCACGCACCTGTCCAGCGCGCAGCTCGGCATCACGCTGACCACCCTGCTGACCGGGTTCACCTTCGAGCCCGCCATCAGCTCGCTGCTGACCGGGCCGCTCACGGGCGCCGGCGTGCCCGAAGGACTCGTGCCGCTGCTCGGCACCATCATCGCCATTTCGCTGGCCACCCTGTTCTCCATGGTGATCGGCGAGCTCATGCCGAAGAACTTCGCCCTGGCCGTGCCGCTGGCCACGGCAAAGATCGTGCTGCCCCCGCAGGCCCTGTTCACCGCCGTATTCAAGCCCGTC
Source organism: Cryobacterium sp. TMT1-62 (assembly GCF_004403145.1). Taxonomy (NCBI): domain Bacteria; kingdom Bacillati; phylum Actinomycetota; class Actinomycetes; order Micrococcales; family Microbacteriaceae; genus Cryobacterium; species Cryobacterium sp. TMT1-62. The sequence continues at coordinate 26,920 of NZ_SOGZ01000042.1, forward strand.
ATTCTGCTGTTCAACAACACCGCCAACGCCCTGATCCGCCTGGTCGGCATCGAGCCGAAAGAGGAACTCTCGGGTGCCCGCAGCGCCGAAGAGCTCAGCTTCCTCGTGCGGCGGTCGGCGACGGAAGGCGTGCTCGACAACGACCACGCGGCCATGCTGCACCGCACGCTGCGCTTTGCCGACCACACGGTCGACGACGTCATGACCCCCCGGGTACGGATGTCCTCGGTCAAGGTCACCGACTCTGCCGAGAGCATCCTGGCCCTGTCCACGGCCACCGGCTACTCCCGCTTCCCCGTGATCGACAGGGATTCCGACGACATCGTCGGGGTGCTGCACGTCAAGGCGGCCTTCGCCGTCGAGCTGGCGCAACGCGACCAGGTCACCGCCGACGAGCTGAAGGTGGAGGCACTGCGTGTGCCCGAGTCGATGGCCGTCGACACGCTCCTGGGCCTGCTGCGCAGACAGGGCTTCCAGATCGCGGTCGTCGCGGACGAATACGGCGGAACGGCCGGCATTGTCACGCTCGAGGACCTCGTCGAAGAACTCGTGGGCGAGCTGGAAGACGAGCATGACCGGGCGAAAGCCGGCGTCATCCGTTCGGGTCGTTCTGTGGTGTTCGACGCCGGCTGGCGGCCGGACGAGCTGTTCGATCGGACGGGCGTCACGGTGCCCGAGGACGGCGACTACGAGACCGTCGCGGGCTTCATCGCCGATCAGCTCGACCGCATTCCCGAACTCGGCGACGAGGTCCCCGTCGACGGTGGCATCCTGCGGATCGACCGAGTCGATGGCGTGCAGGTTCAGCGCGTGCGCTACACCCCCGAAGACCCCGAGCACGATCCGAGCCTGGCCACCAGACACGACCGAATCGTCACCCGAATCCAGAAGGACCTGACCCATGAGTGAGTACTGGCCGGGCCTGATCTGGCTCGTCGTGTTGTTGACCGTCAACGCGTTCTTCGTGGGCGCCGAGTTCGCCGTGATCTCGGCCCGCCGGTCGCAGATCGAGCCGCTCGCCGCCCGCGGCAACAAGGCGGCGAAGACCACCCTCTGGGCGATGGAACACGCGACCCTGATGCTGGCGACCAGCCAGTTGGGCATCACCGTGTGTTCGCTGCTCATCCTGAACGTGTCCGAGCCGGCCATCCACGGCCTGCTGGAGTACCCGCTGGCCCTGACCGGACTCTCTGAGCGCGCGATCAGCGTGATCGCCTTCGCGAGCGCGCTCGCGCTCGTGACGTTCCTGCACGTGGTGTTCGGCGAGATGGTGCCCAAGAACATCTCCTTCTCCGTGCCCGACCGCGCCGCGCTCATCCTGGCGCCGCCGCTCGTCCTCGTCGCCCGCATCTTCAACCCGGTGATCGTCAGCCTGAACTGGCTGGCGAACGGGGTGCTGCGCCTGTTCAAGGTGCAGCCGAAGAATGAGGCGACCAGCGCATTCACCCTCGACGAGGTGGCCGGCATCGTGGAGCAGTCCACCCGCGAGGGTCTCCTGACGGATGCTTCGGGCACCCTCTCCGCCGCGTTCGAGTTCACCTCGAAGCGAGTCTCCGACGTGGAGGTGCCGATCGGCTCAATGGTCTGCCTGCCGGCATCCGCGTCACCCGCCGACATCCAGCGGGCCGTCGCCCAGCACGGCTACTCCCGGTACATCCTCACTGACGTCGACGGGCAGCCCACGGGCTACCTGCACCTGAAAGACGTGATGGACCTCACCTCCGGGAGCACGTTCACGGAGCCGGTGCCGGCCAAACGCATCCGTCGCCTGGCCTCCGTGTTCCGGGGCAGCGAACTCGAGGATGCCCTGGCGTCAATGCGGCGCCTCGGTGCGCATGTCGCCACATCGTTCGACGCTGACGGAGTCGCCACGGGCGTTCTGTTCCTCGAGGACATCATCGAGGAGCTCGTCGGCCAGGTCGATGACGCCACCACCGTGTAGGTGACAACCGGGGCGCGGATGCCGCGTGGAATGTCAATGGGTGCCCGTCACGTGTGTCTCATGACGCCCTCATTCATTCAAAGGCCTGATCGGTGTCTCGCATGGTCTCGAGTCCGTCGAGCATGAGGTCGAGCCCGACCAGGAATTCATCCCCATAGGAGTATCCGGGCTTCAAGACGTGGTCGGCCGTGAGTTCAGCCAGGTACGGGTACTCGCTTGTGGGCAGCTGCGCCAGCATGATCGCGGCCATCGCTGCCGTCTCTTCCGGCGTGGTGAAGGGCAGGCTCTTCTCCTGCATCGCGAACCCGTAGATATAGCTGTCGACAGCGGAGAACGCGTGGGCCGTCTTCGCGATCGAGAAACCGCCGTTGCGGAAGGTTCCGATCACCCGGTCGTGGTGCCGGAGGGTGCCCGGTCCCGGGTTCGTTCCGGAGTCACGAACGGTCGTAGCCCAAGCATGACGGGCGAGGACATCCCGGAATGAGATCGAGCGCTTTCGGATTGCCGGCTTCCACGCATCGCTGTGTGACGGCAATTCGATCTCGCTGAAGATCGCATCGGCCATGGCGTTGATGAGGTCATCCTTGTTGGCCACGTGGTTATAGATCGACATGGCCTTCACGTTCAGGTCCTTGCCCAGACGCCGCATCGTGAGGGCTTCAAGCCCCTCAGTGTCGGCAAGGCGAACGGCGGCAGCGATCACCCGCTCGCGGTTCAAACGAGCTCGGGGTGCGGGTGCTGCTTCACGTGCTGCTGCCAAGTCTCTCTCCCGCACTCATATCCGTTGACAAGCCTTACCACGTACATATATCTTACTTACAACATAAGCATACATCGTAAGTTTTAGCCACAGATGCAGTAAGGATACGAGCCATGACCACTCACCTCCACCCCGCGCCCAGCGCCACAGCGCCGGCTGCCACACTCAACCCCTTCCGCTGGTCGCAGCGAACCGGAGCGCTCGTAACGGGCACCGCCCTCACGGCCATGGTGTTCCTCTCGATCTTTGGTTATTTCATCGCCGTCAACAGCCTCGTGACCGCCGGTGATGCGGAAAAGACGACCGATGCCATTTCCGCCTCGCCGGCGCTGTGGCTCGCCGGGATCGGCGCGCTGTGTGTCGTCGTCGTGCTGGACGTCGTCGCCGCCGCCGGCACCTACGCGCTCTTCAAGCCCGTCAGCCGTGTCGTCTCCGCTGGTGCCGGGTTGATCAGAATCGCTTTCGCCGGGTGGTTCATGGTCGCTCTCAGCCGGCTCGTGGTCGCCTTCACCAACCTCGACACCCCGGAAGCCGCGCTGGCCGACATCGAGTCGTTCTCGTCGATCTGGACCACCGCCCTGGGCCTGTTCGGGGTGCATCTCCTCCTGATCGCCTACCTGTCGATCCGCTCGGGCTTCATGCCGAAGGTCTTTGGAATCCTGATCGGTCTCGCCGGCATCGGTTACATTGCCGACCTCATCGGCCTGGTGGTGGCACCCGCCTTCACCCCGACCTTCGGCCTGTTCGGCTTCGTGGGCGAGACCGCCATGATCTTCTGGCTGCTCATCGGGGGACGGCGTCTCCCGCGTTCCTAACCGCACCCGACCTCACCCCGAACTATGCCCCGCTCATCCAGCCCAACCTCACCGCCGGCGACCGGCCGACGTTCTTGTCGCGAATACATTGGCCACAAGCGTGCGGGTTGCGACCGCGGGATGACGGGTCCACCAAGCGCTCAGTGCGGAATATCCTCGCCAGGCGAGGATACCCACCGCGAAGGAGGCAATGGTGGCGAGCAGCGGTACGTCGTCCCCGAAAAGCGGGAAGACCTGCCAATGGACGAGATATACGAACAACGATGCCGAGGCCGTGACGCTCAGCACCGACACCAGAATCCGCGGGACGGGGACGGCCGGAATCCAGAGGAGAAGAAGCAGTCCCGCAATCGTGATCGCCTCGCGGGCCGGGTCGCCGAAGAAGCCCGGAACGGAGAGCACGACGAGCGCAGAGCTCAGCACCCGCCGAGTGACGTCCGTGGAACGCGCGATGAGCCAGCCGAGAGCGATGAGCCAGAGCACGAACGGCAGCGAATAACGTTCGGTCGGCCCTGCCTCGACCCCTCCGGTCAGCAGCAGACGAAGCAGAAGCGCCCCCGCAAAGAAGGACGCCGCGAAGACGAAGGGGTATCGGCGCTCGATCCGGTCGAGCTGGGGCACGCAGAAGAGAAGCGCAAGGCCAAGGATCGTCCACACGACGGATTCCAGGAACCAGTACTGCCATTGCACCGTCCAGCGTTCGTCGCCGCCGAGCAGGTTGTGCAGCATGAAGACCGTCGCGGGTTCGTACATCCCTCCGATCAGGGCAACTCCACCGATCCACAGCACGGCCGGGACGAAGATCTGGACGGCGCTGCGCAGAAGCTTCCCGAGCCGTACCGGCCGAGGTACATCGGCGAACTGGAATCGGGCCAGGTTATAGCCCAGGATTCCGAGCAGCAGGTGAGCACCGCCCTGCATCTGGAAGAGGTTGGCGTGCGTCCCCGTGATGAGCGCGATGGCGATAGCCCGCAGCACTACGGATGTCTCCATGCGCGCCAGCGACCGTCGGGGTCGCGCCCCGGACGGTGCGGTTCGGCGGCTCGCCAACTCCCGGGCCGATTTCGCGGGCCAGTCCCTGGGGAGCGTGCCGAGCATCTGCTCGAGCCGCACCGAGACCTCGACGTAGCTGAGCGAGTCGCCGTGCAGCGCGACGAAGCTGTCGTCCAGGACCGCGTCCGGACGGTCAAGGAGGGTTGAGTAGAGCGCCCGAATATTTTCCGCCGTCACGGTCCCTCTGCGATCCACCAGCGGGACTTCTCGCTCGAGGTCCGCCGCCTCCCGAAGCAGGCTCGCGGTGTCTGGCTTGCCGCTGGACGTCAGGGGGAACTCCTCGACAATGTGCACCCGGACGATGTGATCGGGCAAGCCAAGCGCCTCCGCGACGATCGGCGCGACGAGCCCGAGGGCCCACCGCTCTCGCACGAAGACCACAAGGCGTTCCTCAAGGTTCACCGCCCTCGCTTCGACACCGTCGTCGTCAAGGAGCCGTTCGACCCGGTCGAGGTCGATCCGCAGGCCGTATATCTTGACGAAGCGACTGCTCCGCCCGACGATTTCGAAGAGTCCGTCGTCGTGCTGGCGGGCTAGATCGCCGGTGCGCAGATCCCCCACTGTCGGTCCAGCGGCGAGTTCCTCCGGGCTCTCCGCGTATCCCATCATGACGTTCGGCCCGGTGTACACGAGGTTACCGACCGAGTGCTCGTCGGCGTCGTCGATGCGGAACTGCCCGCCCGGTATCGGGATTCCGATGGATTCAGGCCGGGTCGCCGCCAACTCCGGCGGCAGGTAGGCCATCCGTGCGGTCGCCTCTGTCTGTCCGTACATGACGACGAAGTCGAATCCACGTTCTTGCCCCAGCCGGGCGTAATCGCGCACCCGGTCGGGGCCGAGCCGGCCGCCGGCCTGAGTGATGTAGCGCAGGCTCGAATGTTGGCGCCCAGCGAATCCGGTCGAATCGAGAAGGTCGAAGGTGTAGGGAACGCCGGCGAAGGAGGTGGCCCCTGCCGCGTCGAACTCGTTCCAGAATGCAGACTCGACCACAGAACGCTCGGTGAGGAGCAGGCTCGCCCCGGAGATCAGGTGGCTGTTCACGACTGAGAGGCCGTAGCAGTAGTGCATCGGCAGGGTTGTGGCCGCCCGGTCCTGCTCGGTCAGGGCGAGGTAGTCGGCGATGCTTCTCGCGTTGCTGCGCACATTCTCGCGTGACAGCCGAACGAGTTTCGGCGATCCTGTCGAGCCCGAGGTGCTGAGCAGCAGTGCCAGCTCAGGGTGCAACGTGTGCCGGCTTCCCTCGCGTCGCTCATCCAGACGCCATTCGCCGCCGACGGGCGCCAAAACCACGTCGGGGTCGTAACGCTCAAGGAGCCCGTTCCTGTTCCGCTCCTGGCTCGGCTCGTCCCCGTCGCCTGCGACGAGGAGAACTGGATGCCCCGCCGCGAGCGCGGCGAGATAAGTCACCAGGGGCTCCAGGGCGTTCGCGCACGACACCATGACGAGTCGGCGGCCGTCTCCCAATAATTCACGCCGGTCACGGACAAGTTCGTCCAGTTCGGCGTAGTTTATGGTTCCATTCGCGGTCACGAGGGCAGTCGCGGACGGATCGCCGGAGAGGAGTCGGAGGGCCTCAAGACCGCCCATCGGGTCGCGTCGGGTGCTCCTCAGTGGTTCTACCGCGCATATCCTTGCGGGCGGGAATGCATCGTATGTTTTGTCGGTGCGCACGGCTGTCTCTGGTCGAAGTTTGCCCCCGCAGTCACACTGAGGCAAGGCTAACCTTAGTTCACGAACCCTGTGGATGGACCGGCAAACCTGCGACGAGGAAGTCGTCTCTCCGAGACCGAATCGGATGACCGACACGCACCCGGCCTTGTCTACATGACCAAACCTCATTACTGTCCGCTCCGAACCACCAATGATCAACGGGAATTCCTCGTTGACCGCTGACCAAGGAGTAAATCGTGAAACGACATTCCATCGGGATTCTCGGAGTTTCGACTGTTGCGTTGTTCGCCGCAGCCGTACTCGGATCCGGAGCAGCTCAAGCGCAGACCACGCAATCCGAACGCACCCCCAAAACGGTGACGTTGACCGCGAACCTCACGGAACTCAACGGATCCGGGGCATCCGGAACTGCAACCGCGACAGTTCGCAACCAGAAGATCAAGCACATTGAAGTGCACGCCTCCGGGCTGATGCCAGAGGCCCCGCACGCTCAGCACATTCACTACGGCAACCAGGCGATGCAAGAGTGCCCCACCATCGCACTGGACAGCAACGGTGATGGTCGCCTGAACACCGTGGAAGGGATTCCCGCCTACGGACCGGTCGTCGTCTCACTGACGACGACAGGGGACACCTCACCGGCCAGCTTGCTGGACGTCACCCGGTTCCCGGTGTCTGAGGGCGGCAGCTACCACTACAGCCGCGACAATCTCCACATCACCAAGGTGGGGGGAACCGGATACCCCGGCCCCAGCGGAACAGGAACGGCGAAAGAGATCGCTGATTCCATCCGCGAGGGCGAAGGCGTCGTCGTGATCCATGGCGTCGACTACAACGGCAACGGCGAGTATGACTTCAGCCGAGGTGCAAGCGAACTCGACCCGAACCTGCCGGCAGAAGCAACGGATCCGGCCGCCTGCGGCATCCTGGAATAGACAACACCCTCAGCACGACTCTGGGTTGAAAGAGCCTATGGCCCATCCTGCCGGATGGGCCATAGGCATGCCGAAATCACCGTCGCGGGGAGAGGTGGTCGTGATGTACGCGTTCATGGTGTTCCTCGTATTTTTCGGCCACGCGAAGCGAGCAGGAGTTCGCGGGGCAACCCGGACACACGAGTCCTCGGACTTGCCGGCTCAGTCCCGGCGCAGTGAACGGGGCATTGATGGGGGCGTCGCGCGACTCTGGGGCGATCGCCATGGGGTTGATCCACTGGTCCCAGGTCGTGGGTCCAATTCATGGGGCCACGTCGTGGCCCAGAACGGCAGACAACCAACTAATCGATCGGCGTCGATATATCGAATGTGACTCTTGCCCCGATGGATGTCAATCTGTCCACCTGCATACCCGTCACCCGGGTTGGGGTCGCCGGTATTCAGCGGTCACAGATTCGTGCGCTCACGGTAATTCCCTTGCCGCGGCGCCCGCCGCACGCCTACGCTAAATCATGCCTCACCTCACCGTTCCGGGCGCGTCGCTCTACTACGAGACAGCCGGCCACGTATCGTCACCGGCACTCCTCTTGCTGCACGCCGGCATCGCCAATTTGCGCATGTGGGACCCGCAGATCGACGCGCTGGCTGCCGGCCACTTCGTCATCCGTTTCGATAGCCGCGGATGCGGCCAGACGACCACCGAGAACGTGGAGTTCTCGCCGCGTGCGGACGCCCTCGCAGTTCTCGACCACCTCGGGGTGGCGTCGGCCACGCTGATCGGGTGCTCTCGCGGAGGCGGGACCGCCATCGACCTGGCTACGGAGAGCCCCGTCCGCGTGGACGGCCTGGTGACCGTCGGAGCCGGGCCCAGCGGATTCCCCGAAGTTGAACTGACCGATCTCGAGGACTCCCGGTTCGACGAACTGGATGCCGCGTTCGACGCTCAGGACTGGCACCGTCTGGCGCGACTCGAGGTGGCGCTCTGGGCGTTCGGCCCACTGCGCACCGAGGCCGACCTCGACCCCGAATTCGTGGCCACGGCCTACGCGCTGGGCCGAGTCAACGCCGTGCATGCGGAAGAGTCCCCGACGCCGATTCCGCTTGAGCCGCCCACTTTCAACCAGGTCAGCGACATCGAGGTACCCGCGTTCGTCTCGGTTGGTGAATTCGACATCACCCCGCATCTCGCCGAATATGAGTACCTCCTGTCGACGCTCCCTGACGTCACCGGCTTCACCTTCCGCGACACCGCCCACCTGCCGAGCGTCGAACGCCCGGCGGATTTCAATCGGGTGCTCGTGGATTGGCTGGCGGAGCACCGGCTCTAGTCCGGCGCGGCAGTATTTTCCCCCGGTTGACCGCGCACGCACCCGTTAGGACGGCCGACCAGTACCCTTGCGCCATCGGAATCTGGCTGCGGCTGCACGGCAATTCCGGCACCGCACGGATCGAGCGTGTCGTGGCCCTCGGCGCAGCCGCACCAACGCTGCTCGCGCTGATCTGGTCCGTGCGGCAGACGACGGATGCCCCCGCGCCCGTCGACGGCATCGCCGTCGCGACCGCGGCATTACTCGTCTGCGCCCTCGGCCTCGTACTCGACACGGTGGGGGCACGTGACACGGCCTCGAACACCCAAGGGCGGACGGACCGGCTCGCCCTCGAGGCCGGCGCGGGCCTGATTCTGGTTCCCGGCACTCTCCTGACTCTCGCCGCCGGGAGCCCCCTCGCCTGGCTCGTGCTGCTGCTGGTCGGCGCGACCGCCCTCGTCACGGCGATCACCCCGGACGGGCTCTTCGGCTCCCGGTCACCGCGACGCCATCTTGGCTGGCTCGCCCTGCTGCTCGGCACGGCCGGCCTCTGGGTCGGGCTGAACCGCGTCGGCACCGAGGCCCCTGAGCCGTACGTGCTCCCGGTCGCCGGCATGCTGCTGGTCCTGGCCGTGCTGATCCGCCGGTTCGGCCGCATTCCTCGGGCTGCAGCGGCAAGCCCGGCCGCGGCGCTGCTCACCCTGGCCGGCCTGCTCGTGGCGATCGTGCCGCTGGCGCTCGCCTCGGCCTCCGGCTCGCCCGCGCGTCCGATCGTCATGGCCGCGGCGTGCGGCGTGCTGCTGCTGGGCTCTGCCGTCGCGCGCTGGGGGCCATCACGATCGGCGTACCTTGCCGCCGCCTGGACGAGCGGAGCAATCGGGCTCCTGGTGACCAGCATCGTGCAGCTGATGCGCGTGCTCGGCGCACCCGGCGCACCCGATGCGCGGCTCGAATGCTGGTTGTTCCCGCTCGCTGCCGCGGCGGCGGGGGCGTTCCTGATCGGCGCCCGCACCGACCCAGCGACCCTCCGTCCGCGCACCATCGCGAGCATCACGCTGCTCGTGCTGGCGCTGGCGACCGTGACGACGGCCGAGATTGCCGCATTCACCGGGGCCGATATGACCGATGACGCCGCCGTGACCGCGGTGCGTGCATCCGTTCTCGTGCTCGCCCTCGGGGTCGTGCACGTGCTGGCCGCGTGGCGGCTGCGCGCGCCCTTGACCATGGCCGTCGGCTGGGTTGCGGCGGGGCTGGCCGGGTTCGCCCTGATGAGCGCCGTGGGGACGCAAGCCACCGAACCGTTCGAGTTCGTGACCGTGCCGCTCGGCCTCGCTATCGTCGTCGGCCAGGTGCTCGCCGGGCGCGCGCGACCGGCCGACACCGAGGCGCCGGTCGCCGTGCGGGCCCGCTGGATCACGGCCGGACTGGCCCTGGCCCTGCTGCCCGGCGCGGTGGTCGGCGGCACGGGCGATCTCCTCCGCCCCGTGCTGGCCCTAACCATCGGCGGTGCGTTCGCCGTCAGCGGGGCGCTCCTCCTGGTCCGGCCGCGCTGGGCATCCCTCGCCTGGCCGGCCCTCGGCATCGGCGCGCTCACGGTTGTGCTCACGGTTGTGCTCACGGCCGCATCCCGCATCCAGCCGCTGCTCGAGCTCGCACCGAACGGCCCCGACACCCGGCTCGAGGCATGGCTGCTGCCCTCGGCGCTGATCCTGGCGGCCGTCGGCACAGGTCTCGTCACCGTCACCCGGCGCACCGATGAGGGTACCGGCCCGGGCCGCAGCGAAGCGACGGATGCCCCCGCGCTGCGCCTCGGTTACGTCCTGTTGGTCCTGGCGACCGTCGGGGTTCTCGCGGCCGAGGTGGCCGCACTCGGCTACGAGCCGCTGGCGACCATCCGGGTGATCCTGCTCGTCTGGACTTTCTCCGCGCTGCACCTGGCGGCGTTCTGGTACGACGACAGCCGACTGGGCCGGATGGTCGCCTGGGTGGCGATCGGGGCTGGCGGCGGCGCCGTGGTCGCCGGGTCCGCGTACGCGGCGCCGGCCACGGTGGAGATCGTGAGCGTTCCACTGGCCATCGCCCTGCTGGCCACCGGTTGGTTGCACCTCGACGTCACGCCGGCCGCGCGCAGCCGGCGCTGGCTTGCTCCCGGGCTGCTCATGCTGCTCGTGCTGCTCGTTCCGTCGGTGCTGCTCGACATCACCGAGAGCCCGCTCTGGCGGGTGGTGGGCCTCGGCCTCGTTGCCACCGTGGTGATCGTGGTCGGTGCCGTGCGCAAGTTGCAGGCTCCGTTCGTGATCGGCGCGATCGTGCTGATGCTGCACGCGGTGGCGCAGCTCTGGCCCTGGATCTCGCTGGCCTACGGCGCGGTGACGTGGTGGCTGTGGCTGGGCGTGGGCGGCGTCATCCTGATCGTGCTCGCGGCCCGCTACGAGCAGCGGATCGCGAACTTCAAGGCGATCTCGATGACTATCTCGGCGCTGCGGTAGCGGCCCGGCTCAGGACTGCACCGCGTGGCTGATCGTCAGCTGCACGAAGTCGGTGTTGATCAGGGCCTTCGAGAGATAGAACGGGCGCCCGTCGTGGTCGAGAGTCTGGGTGAGGATGAGCACCGGGCTGCTGGCCGGCAGCCCGAGCAGCTTGCCGCGTGTGGCACCGGGAACACCGAGCGTGATGTCGGTTTCGCCGGGCCCGAAGATCGGACCGAGCACTGCGATCAGCGCGGCGAGCGCACTGTGTCCCGCAGCTCCCGCGTCACCCTGGGCGTTCGCGTCGACGCCTGCCTCGGACACGGCCGCCACCGCCGCCTCGCCGAGCCGGCTCAGGCGGTCTCCCGGCACATGCTCCTGGATCAGGGCGATGGGTGCACCCTCCCGGGTGATGACGCTCTCGAGAAACCATGAGGCCTCGTCGGTGCGGATGCCGATGGCGTCCGCAGTGAACGCGGGCGACGCGGACTGCAGCGCAGTCTGGGTGCGGCGGACGTGCACGGTCGGTCCGGTCTCGCTGAGAAGCTCCTCGATCGGACGGATCTTCTGCAGCCCGAGGTGAGGCAGCCGGTCGGCGACGAAGCGCCCGATGCCCCGGCGCGAGCGCACGAAGCGGTCCTCCTCGAGAAGCATGAGGGCCTCTCGCACGACCGTGCGGCTGACGCCCATCGCCGTGCCGAGCTCGGACTCCGATGGGAGCAGGGAGGCGATCGGCAGGGATCCGTTGCGGATCGCCTCGGTGATGCGCGAGTACACCGCCACCCGCAGCGGCAGACTTCCATTGGTCTCGAGCGGACCTGCCAGGGCCGCCTCCGTGCGTCGATCCATTCGTTCTCCCCTGGTCGGTGAGTCGAGCCTATCGTGTGATCTCACGCACTTGTATAACAAGCATGTACACTGAGCGTGTCGACCTTGTGTTTGCTCCAATGAAGGAGTCGTGTCATGCTCGTGCTTTCCTCCGAAGCCGCTCCCGTAATGGGGCGCGCCCGCGCTCCCCGGGCTCCCGGAGTGTTGATCGGCACGCTGGTCCTGGCGATCCTGACGTTCCAGCTGAATGCCACCCTCCTCTCCGCCGCCTTGCCAGCCGTCGGCGCCCAGTTGGGCGAGAGCATGCAGGATGTCGCCCGGGTGCAGTCGGTGTTCTTCCTTTCCGGCGCCGTTTTCGGCATGGTCTTTTCCCGCTGGAGCGATTTCCTCGGCCGCAAGCGCAGCCTCGTGATCGTACTGACGCTGCTGCTGATCGGCACCGTCATCTGCGCCCTCGCACCGAGCCTCCCACTGCTACTGCTCGGCCGGGTGCTGCAGGGCGCGTCCAACGCCACCTTCACGATCTCCTTCCTCCTACTCTCGGAGCGCCTGAACAGCCGCCTGTTCGGCATCTCGGTCGGCATTATCACCTCGGTCAACGGCGGCCTGTTCGGCGTCGACGGCTTTCTCGGCGGCTACGTGACCGACACCATCGGCTGGCGGTTCCTCTTCGTGTTCACCCTCGGCCTCGGGCTGGTCGCAATCAGTTGCGTCGCACTCTTCATTCCGCAGGATGATCCGCGCACCCAGGACGGGTCAATGGACTGGTGGGGTGCCGGCATCCTGTCCCTGTTTCTAGTGCTGCTCACGAGCCTGATCTCGCAGGCGTCGTCGTCAGGCTGGGCCGACCCGCTCACGCTCAGTTACCTCGTCGGGGCGGTCGTCAGCGCGGTCGTCTTCGTGCTCGTTGAGAGGCGCACCCGACGGCCGCTCATTCCCATCCACGCGCTGCGTTCCCGCCGGGTGTGGCCGCTCCTGCTGTCCACGGTGCTCACCCTGGCCGGGGTCTTTTCCGCGCTCAACTTCACCGTGGTCTTGCTCAGCCAGAACAATCAGGTGGGTTACGGGCTCTCCGCCTCGATGTCGGCGCTGCTCTACCTCACCCCGACCGCGTTCGTCGGCGTCACCGCGGCGATCTTCTCCGGCTGGATCGCCGTGCGGATCGGTTGGATCACCGCGCTGCGGCTGAGCAGCGGCGTCATCACCCTGATCACGGTCGGCCTGGCCGTGTTCGCGATAGACCGCTGGCTGGTTTTCAGCCTGCTCATCGTGATGGGCGTCTTCTACCTCGGCCTGTTCCAGAGTTCGGTCAACGGCGTCTCCGTGCTCAACTCGCCGCCCGAGGCGCGCGGGGCCCTGCCCGGCCTGAACGGCGCCTGCTTCGGCATCGGCATCGGCATCGGCATCGCCCTCGTCGCCCCGGTCGTGGCCGCGGGCACGGTCGCCGGCTTCCAGACGGCCCTGTGGATCTCCGCGGGTCTCACCCTGGCATCCTTCCTGGCCTCCCTGATTCTGCGCCCCGCCGCATGAACTCCCGCACCGCTTCTGAACCCCTGAACCAGCACCATGAGAACGGATGGTCAACGATGACTCCCACGACGGCTCCCCACCCCCGCCCGATCTACCTCGACTGCGACACCGGGATCGACGATGCGATGGCGCTTGCGTTCTTGCTGGCGACACCGGGCATCCGTCTGGTCGGGATCGGCACGGTGAGCGGATGCGTCAACCCGGCCGTCGCCGCGGTGAACACCCTGAGCCTGCTCGCTACCGCCAGGCGTGACGATATCCCGGTCGCGGTCGGCGTCTGGGAGCCCGTCAGCGGGATCTCCCGGCGCGGGACCGCCCACATGCACGGCCGCAACGGGATCGGGGACGTGCTGCTGCCCCGCTCGCGGCGGCACCCAGTCGACGACAGCGCCACGGAGCTGCTGATCCGGCTGGCGCACGAGTATCCCGGCGAACTGGAGGTCATCGCGGTCGGCCCGCTGACGAACCTGGCCGAGGCCCTCTACCTCGACCCGGAACTTCCCCGGCTCGTGCGTCGCGTCACCATCATGGGCGGCGCCGTCTTCGCGCCCGGCAACGTCGGCAAATTCGCCGAGGGCAACATCGCCGCCGACCCCACGGCCGCCGCGGACGTCTTCGCGGCCAGCTGGCCGGTGACCGTGGTCCCGCTCGACGCGACGGCGCCGCACACCTTCGACGAGACCCACCGGCGGGCACTCGCCTCGGCCTCGGGGCTGACCCAGCAGGCACTGGCCGCCATGCTCGGCACCTGCCTGACGCAGTGCGGCACGCAGTTCAGCACGCGGCGTTTCGCCCTGCATACCTCCATCGCCGCGGCCTTCGCAACCGGCGCTCTTGAGGCCGAGCGGGCGCCGACCCTGCGCATCTGCGTGGACATGAGCGCCGGCCCGCGCCACGGCCAGACCCACTTCGCCAAGGTGGAGGCGGCGGCCGGGGGGCCTGTCACCGCGGGGCCTGCCGGGCAGAATCCGCACGAGGCCCGGGTCGTGCTGTCCATCCGGCGAAACGCCGCGACGCTGCTCCTGGAACGAATCCTCACCCTCGCACCCGCTGCGACTTCGGCTCAGGCTTTCGTGCCGGCTGCCGCTGAGGCCGTTGTTGTTCCGGGTCAGGCTCAGGCTCCGTCCGGAGCCCGAGCACAGGCGCCCGCTCGGACCCGTAGGCAGGCGGAACCGGTACCAGCCTGAGCCGCCGTCTGCATCCGTCGGCATCCGTCGAGCCGCTCTTCTTGAAGACTTTCGCAGCACGCCGTGACGCGCGCAACCGCAGTGCCAGTCTGAGAAAATAGACGAATGACCGCAACACTCGTGGCCAAGGGCCTGACCGGCGGGTACGCGCACCGCACACTCTTTGATTCCCTCGACCTCACCGTCGCGCCCGGCGACGTCGTGGGTGTCGTCGGTGTGAACGGATCGGGCAAGTCCACGCTGTTGAGCTTGCTTGCGGGCCTGTCCGAACCGCAGTCCGGCACCGTCAGCCTCGCCCCGGCCGATGCCTTCGTCGGCTGCCTGCCGCAGGAGCACGAGCGTGTGCCCGGTGAGACCGTGGCCGGTTACATCGCCCGGCGCACCGGCTGCGCCCAGGCGACCCTCGAGATGGACGACGCGGCATCCACTCTCGGCGATGCATCACCGAGCCCGCGACCCGACGGCCTCGACCCGGCCGACGTGTACTCGGCCGCCCTCGAGCGCTGGCTGGCCAGCGGCGCCGCCGATCTCGATGAACGGATGCCCGTGGTGCTCACCGGCCTCGGTCTCACTTTCGGCACCGAGCTCGCCGAGCACACCCTGATGACGTCTCTGTCCGGCGGGCAGGCCGCGCGGGTCGGACTGGCCGCCCTTCTGCTGTCGCGCTTCGACATCGTTCTGCTCGACGAACCCACCAACGACCTCGACCTCGACGGCCTGGAACGCCTGGAGTCCTTCGTCACCGGCCTCCGCGGCGGCGTCGTGCTCGTCAGCCACGACCGTGAGTTCCTGGCGCGCTGCGTGACGCGCGTGCTCGAACTCGACCTCGTCCAGGGGGCAAACCGGGTCTTCGGCGGCGGCTACGACTCCTACCTGGAGGAGCGCGAAACGTCCCGCCGGCACAAGCGCGAACACTACGACGAGTTTGCCGAGAAGAAGGCCGACCTCGTGGGCCGGGCCCGCACCCAACGCGAATGGTCAAGCCAGGGCGTGCGGAACGCCATGAAGAAGGCACCCGACAACGACAAGATCCGACGCAAGGCATCCGCCGAGTCCAGCGAGAAGCAGGCGCAGAAGGTGCGGCAGCTGGAGAGCCGCATCGCGCGCCTCGAGGAGGTCGACGAGCCGCGCAAGGAGTGGCAGCTCGACTTTACGATCGGGTCCGCGCCCCGCTCGAGTTCGGTGGTGTCCACGCTGAGCAACGCGGTGCTCCGCCAGGGCGATTTCACCCTCGGCCCGGTGTCGCTGCAGGTCAACGCGGGTGAGCGCATCGGCATCACCGGGCCGAACGGGGCCGGCAAGTCCACGCTGCTGCGCGCGCTGTTGGGGCATCAGGTTCCGGATGCCGGCACGGCCAGCCTCGGTGCCAGCGTCAGCATTGGCGAAATCGACCAGGCCCGGGCCCAACTCGATGGCACCCGGCACCTCGCCACCAGCTTCGAGGAACTCGTGCCCGATCTGTCCACGGCCGAGGTGCGCACCCTGCTCGCAAAATTCGGCCTCAAGGCCGACCACGTCCACCGTCCGGCCGCGGACCTCTCCCCCGGCGAGCGCACCCGTGCCGGCCTGGCGCTGCTGCAGGCGCACGCCATCAATCTACTGGTGCTCGACGAGCCCACCAACCACCTCGACCTGGCCGCCATCGAGCAGCTCGAGCAGGCCCTCGAGTCCTACGAGGGCACGCTGCTGCTGGTCACCCACGACCGACGGATGCTGGCCAACGTGCACACGGACCGGCACTGGCGGGTGGACAACGGCCAGGTGACCGAGGCGTAGGTGAGCGGACCCTATTCGATTGGTGGAGTCGCTCCCGGAAAGTCAGAGCTGACTGCACCGAGTGGACGCGGCTGAGCCCAGGCGGAGCGTCGTGTCCGGTGTTGAACCAATTCGACGGAGAATCTGCCGGAAAACTGCAATTTCAGGCTCTATGGGGGCGATTTGGGCAGAATCTCCGTCGAATTCGTTCGAGGAGAGTCACTGCCAGACCTCGCGGACAACCGCCGCGAACCCAAATCCACGATCCCTCACGGCTGTCAGGCCCCTCGCATCAAGGACTCAGTAGCCGTCGGCCGGTCCTACCGGGGTGGTGCCGGCGATGCTCCAGTGCCGACCGCTGTCGACTGTCTCAGCTTCTTCCCAGTTTTCGTCACCGTCAGCGGCGTCTGCCAGGTGCAGGGCCGGTGGTCGCGGCGCAGACGGATTTCTTCAGTATCCCGGGCGGGTACTGCCGACGTTCTTCGGCCGGCGGCGCGACGTGCGAACCTTCTGCATCTCGGCCTTCCCCTGCGGGCTGCGCAGGTACTTGGTGACCACGGTCAGGATTACGGGGATGTACTTCAGCAGGCGCGCCATGGCGGTCTCATTTCTGTTTAAAATTTTGGGTACGAGAGTGCGGTAGCGGCTGGGCAGACCTGCGCCCGCCCAGCCGCCCGGTGCAGGTGTTGGATATGAGTGTTAGGTGCTGGCCGTCAGCGGCCGAGTGCTTCGCGGTCGACGCGGCGGTGGAACCGCATGCCGGCGAGTCCGCCGACGATTGCGCCGATGAGGCTGATCAGGACGATGACGATCGCGGTGATGATGCTGCCTGCCGTGAGACCGTCCGGATTGAGCGGGATGCTGGGCAAGCTGTTCAGGTTCCCCAGAACGTTGAGTTCACCGCCGGCAATGACCCCGAGGATCCCGGCGACGGCAGCGATCACGATCGCCCAGACCCAGACCGCGATTCCCTGCTTGATTCCGTTGAAGCGGGCCATCCGACCGGCGACGTAGCCGCCGCAGAAATATGACACGAAGACCACAACCGCGAGCACAATCGCTCCGACCAGTGCCATGGTGCCGGCGTTCTCGGCAGCAGTTCCGGCAGCTTGGTCTGTGGAATCGGCCCCGCCCAGGCCGACTGCGGCTCCGACCGCAGCGAACAGGGCGGTGAGGATCACCGCGGTCCCGGTGGCGGTGAGCCAGCCGAAGAAAGCCGATCCCCACTTGATCCCGCCGAAGCGGGCCTCGTCGCGGCCGACGGCCTTATCACGGTCGGCGACCTCGTGGCGGTTGGTCGCCCCATCGCCCGCGGATACCGCAGCATCGGAGCCGTGGTCGTCGATGTTTCGATTCATGTTTAGACCGGATGAATCGTATGTTGCCATGTTGATATCTCCTCTACTGATACAGATATGAACCTCAGAGAGTCAGGACGACTTCGCTCAGCCGCGTCACAGGAGAATCGATGGAGTGGACGCGATCGGAGCGTGTCCCGCCGAGACAGAATCTGTCTTCAGCGAGAATCTCTTAACATGTAGTCGTATTTCAGAGGGTGTTCGTCACAGAAATCAAGCAGGGAATTTCGCGCTCCGGGAGGATTCAGGCGCTCTGAGAGGCGCGGGGGTCTCCCGCCTAGATGACAAGGGTCTGGTCGACCAGCCCCTGAGCAACCTGGGACAACAACAAGTGGTTACTGCGAGCGTGATTCCTCAGCAACGCGAATGCGTCCTCCATCGAGACTCCGCGGGAATGCGAGATCACGCCTTTGGCTTGCTCGATGAGGACTCGGGAGTTCAGCGCAATCGTCAATTGCTCCCGCACCGAGTTGCTTTCTCGGAGCGTGCGTTCCTGCAGAATCCCGATCGTGGCCACATCGGCCAACGCCTGGGCCGCGCGCACATCCTGTTGACGCAGGGCGCCGGGAACAGTGGACAACAAGTTGAGGGCGCCGATGGTAGTCTCACGCAGCCGCAACGGAATCGCATGGACCGCAGCAAAACCCTGCTCCCTGGCACTGTCCCGAAACCGCCGCCACGCGAGCGGGCTGTCCTCCACGTCCGGCAGGGACACGACCGACCCGGTAATGAAACACTCGACACACGGGCCCGCCCGAGCGCTCAGTTGCATCACCTCGACAAGCCTGCTGGCTTCGCTGGTGGAAGCGACAACTTCGAGCTCTCCGTTTTCGTCGGCCAGGAGAATACCTGCCGCCGCAATATCGAAGAGCCCGGCGCAACTCTCCACCAGTGTCTGGAGGAGCTCCACCACGTCATAACCGGCAACCAGGGTGTCAGCTAGGGTCGCGAACGTTTCGATCAGGCGGTCTTCTCTCGTTTCATCAATCATGAGACCCTTCGATCTGGTTTTCATTCACCGCAAAAGTCAATCGCCGGTCGATGATCTCCTCCGCGATCTCCTGCACAGATCGGCCGACGGCGAAGGCATGGCCCTGGATGATCAGACGGGCGTCCAGGGCAGAAATCCCCAGTTGGGCCAGCACCATGCCTGTGGCCTGATGCACCTCACGTCGGGAGAATTGTTTGCGCGTGTCGGTTTCACCCTTAATGTCGCTCTGGGACAGCCGGATGGCACGGGCGAGAACGAGCCGGCTGACGACGGTCGCGAGGGCTGCAGTGTGCTGGATATTCAGATCACTGAGATGACTGGGCCGACTCGTGTACAGGTCGATCGCCCCGATGCGCAACGGCCCCAACGACAAAGGAAAAGCAAAAAGCGCGCCCAGATCATCGGCGATGATTGCCTCCGAGAACGCCGGCCAAACCCGGTTCGGTCGTTCGCGAATGTTCGGCTCGAAGATCGGCGCCCCGGTTTCTAGAGCATCCCAACTCGGACCCTCGCCCAGATCGAATTGCAGCTCGTCCAGCCGCATCGATTGGGCGTCGCTCGCCGAGATTGTCTCATCAGGGAGAAAGTCACCGAACGTCGAGATTGACACGCCATCCACTGGCAGTACCCCCAGGAACGGCTCGAACAGACGGGACTCGCTGCCTGTCAAAGCGGACAATGCCTTTTCGGCAACCGCGAATTGATCACGCATGGCAATCCCTCCTGCGATTCTCGCTGCTGCTCCTTTTCAAACGTGGCCAAGTCATTTTCCGAACGTACCCCGCCACGTCCGAAACGGGAGGCTCAAGAAGCCTTCACGACCGATATTTGAGTTCCAGCAAGTCTTTCTTCCAGGTCGTAGCCGAGCGCCGCAGCGATATTCAGCAGCTGCGCCTCGAGCAGCTCCTGTTCAGCACACGACATTTTCCTCTGAGCTTCGCCGATCCGTGCACGAAAATCACCGTAGATGCTATCCATCAGCGTCTCGCCCGTCGCAGTCAGCTCCAGGAACAGGCTCCGCCGGTCATTCGGGTTGGCAACTCGGCGCACGACATCCCGGGCGACCAACCGGTCAGAGATCGCGGTGACCGCACCCATCGAGAGATCCGTGGAACCGGCCAAAATCTTCGGTGTCACCCGGCCCGCTTCCGAAATTCGAAAAAGAACCCGTATCTCAGAACCCGTGAAGCCATCCTTCGCCGCCATCCCGGCACGCGTCTTGTCCAGCGCTCGAAGCAGAACGACCACCGCAGCAGCAACACCCTCGAGAACCTGGACGGAGCCACTTTCCTTGAACATGGTTTCCTCCCGACATCAACGAAAAGTACTCAGCTGGATCTGCGGCACATTTCCGCCTCCACCCTATCGACGACGTGCATCATCTTCCAACATAAAATAGTTTGAAATTCAAACTGATCGCTATATATTACTCTCCGACGCCAATTCTTAGGGCATCGTCCGATCTCTGCTGAACCACCACGTGGCGCTTCAGGGTCCGCTGAGAGACAGGGTCTATTTCCATGAACGAGTACCGTCTGACCGTGAATGGCGACCGTTACGTTGTCGACACCGACGATGACCTGGCAGCATGGAAAACCTCCGTGGCCGACGCGGTGCAGCGCGGTGGAGGATTCATCAATGTGATCAATTCCGCCGGGTTCTTGACTACGCTTCTGATCACCCCGAACTCGACCGTCACGCTGCAACAAGTCCGCTCCCAACGACCGGAGCCCTGGACCCAGCTTCTCGCCGAGGAGGCCTTCACCTACGAGGACTTCTAGCTCTCCGAACTGGTGTCTTCGGCAACTCCTCAGCGGGCCCGTCGCGGCGTACGTTTGTAGTAACAACCCGGGGGACAGATGCCGCAGCCGTGAGTCACACAGCCCGCACCTGGGGCTCACATGCCCGCGCTCCAACCGCGCCGGCACCGCCGGCATCGCCGACAGCGTGCGCTGAGCCCGCTGCCCTCCACCGGACGCCCGGGCGCCGGCTCTGCCTCTCCGTCGCCGTGAAGTTCTGGCTGTCCGTTCTGTTCGCGCTCAGCTGGACCGACGCATCCGTTTGGATCTCGCTGCCGTGGATCCAGGACCTGACCCGCCTGACCGGCGAACCGGCGGCGTGGATCATCGTCTCCCTGGTGGCATTCCTGCCTGGCTTCGTGGTGGCGTTTCTGAGCCTGTCGCTCCTGCTGGATCGCCAGCCGCCGTTCCGGGTCCCCGATCCGGTCACCCCCCTGACCATCATCGTGGCCGCCCGAAACGAGCAGGACGGTCTCCGGCAGGCGATCCGCTGCATCGGCGGGAGCGATTACGCCGGCGAGGTGACGGTGATCCTCGCCGACAACGGCTCCGATGACGCTACGGCGCGGTTCGCCAACGTCGCCGCCATCGAATCCGACGTGGACCTGCTGGTCGTGCGGCAACCTGTCCCCGGCAAGTCGAACGCGCTGAACTCCGCACTGACCCACGTGACCACGCCCTATCTGATCACGGTCGACGCGGACACGCTGCTGCACCGGAAGGCCCCGCGCCACCTGATCTCCCGGCTTGAATCCGCCCCGGCAGACACTGTTGCCGTGGCCGGCGCGGTTCTCGTGCGCAACTCCCGCATCAACCTGCCCACCCGCATGCAGGAGTGCACGGGCTGTTCTGGGTGCCCGGCCTCGTGCTGTTCGCCGTCTTCGGCAACACGGCCGTGGTCTCGATCTGGGCGCTGGCCGTGCTTCCGATCACCCTGGTGATCTACGGAAGTCTGCGCATGTTCCAGAGCCGCCGGGTCTTCGGTCCGCTCGGTCTGGAAATGCGACGCAACCGGTTCGGCTACCTGGCCTATCTGCTCGGCGACCAGGTGCTGTGTTCCTACGCGTCACTGGTCGGCTATGTGCAGTTCCTCACCGGGTCCGCCCGCCGCTGGAAGTAGTCCCCCTCAGCCCGAGCGCGCTCAGCCCTCGGCGGGAATCAGGTAGCGGTGGCGCACGTGCCGGCGGCCGGGGTCGGCCTGCCAGAATTCGACCTCGACCGGGCGCAGGGCGTACAGCTGCCAGGTGGGGTTCTCTGATCCGTCGGCGCCGGGCCGTTCGGACCAGTCGGCCGCCGAGGCATCCGTCGACAACTCGGCGACCGGGCCGACCACGCGCACCTGGCGGCCCAGCGCCGACCAGAAGAAATTCATCGCGGCCAACGGATGCTCCGTCAGCTCCCGGCCCTTGCGCGACGCCCGCGAGGTGGCGAAGTGCCAGCCCTCGGCGTCGAGATTCTTGAGGATGAGCATGCGCGACGACGGCATGCCCTCGGCGCCGACGGTCGCCAGGCTGAAGGCGTGCGGCTGGGAAACCCCCGCCGCGAGGGCCTCATCAAGCCACGACCGGAACAGTACAGCCGGGTCGAGTGGCGCCGATGCCGGGTCGAAAATCGGCAGATCGACGGGAAAATCCGGCAGGGAACGCAGCATGCTGCGGAATGATTCGCTCACCCACCGAGCCTACTGCGTCGACTGTCAGCGTTCAGAGAGTGCCGCTAGCGTTGGAAGCAGACAAGAGGAGCGAGATGAAGGTACTCATTGCAGGATGCGGGGACCTCGGCACGGAGGTGGGCCTGCGTTTCGCGGCGCTCGGGCACCGGGTGGTGGGGTTGCGCCGCAACGCGGCCGTTCTCCCCGCCGGTATCGAGGGCCAGTCCGTCGACCTCAGCGCGCACAAGCCGGTCGTGCCGGCCGACACCGAGATCGTGATCGTGGCGATCGCCGCGGGCAACCCCAGCCCCGCGGTCTACCGGGCGGCCTACGTGGACGGTCTGCAGAACCTCCTCGACGCGCTCGACGAGGCCGGCGTCACGCCCCGCCGCGTGCTGCTGGTGTCGTCGACCGCCGTCTACGACGTGTCCGACGAGAGCTGGGTCGACGAGCAGACGCCGGCCAACCCGCGGCCGGGCACCGACGCCATTCTGCTCGAGGCCGAACGGATGCTGCACGCCCGCATCCCCGCGGCTGTCGTCTTCCGCCTGTCGGGCATCTACGGCCCCGGCCGGGAGCGCCTGATCACCCAGGTGCGGAGCGGCCGCACCACCGCGTCGGCCTCGGCCCGCCACACGAACCGCATCCACCGGGATGATGCCGCGGCCGCGATCGTGCACCTGATGCTGCGGGAGGAAGCACCGGCGACCCTCTATCTCGGCGTCGACAGCGCGCCGGTGCGCGGCGGTGAGGTGCTGGCGTTCCTTGCCGAGGAGCTTGGACTGCCGGCCCCTAAGCCTGAGGCACCCGGCGCTCCCGGCACAACGACTGCCGCGCCCACTCGGCCCGTCCCGCGGGACAGCCAGCGCGGAGGCGACAAACGCCTCCGCAACCATCTGCTGCTGGGCACGGGTTTCACGTTCAGCTATCCGACCTACCGCGAGGGCTACCGGGCCGTGCTGGCCGGCCGGGGCATCCGTCACCCGTAGCTCAACCGGGTTCGGTGTGAACCAATTCGTTCGGGAACGAGACGCCTAGAACGAGACGTCTAGAACGAGACGCCGCAGACCAGCGCCGCGTTCGCGAACGGCGTCGCCTCCCCCGAACGGATGAATAGCTTCGCCGAGGCCGACAGGTCCTTCAACTCGGCGTGGCTGATGTACTCGATCGCGTCGAACCGGTCGGCCAGCCAGACCCCGGCGGGGGCGGTTTTCGCCTCCTCCGCGGCCACGCAGCGCTGGAACACCATCTCCTCGAGCAGGGCGTCAAGCACCTGCTCGAAGCGCGGCACACCATGCACAAGCGCCAGGTCGATCACGGGAACGCCGGCCGGGATCGGCATGCCGCAGTCCGCGAGGAGAACGACATCCGTGTGCCCGAGGCGGGCCAGGGCGCCGGAGAGGTCGGCGTTCAGGATGCCGCGGCGCTTCATGCGCGTACCAGCGGCAGCTCGTCGGCCAGGGAGGGATACGACGTCTGCGTGCCGCGCGACTGCACTGCGAAGGCACCCACGCGCACGGCCCGGCGCACGGACTCGGACAGGCTCGACCCGGCCGCGAGCTGCGCGCTGAGGGCGCCGACGAATGCGTCGCCGGCGCCCGAGCTGTCCACGGCAACGACCCGTGGCGACGCCAGACTGTGGGTACCGTCCCGGTCGGCGCAGATCGCGCCCTTCGCACCGCGGGTGAGCACGACCGAGGGAACGCCCCAGTCGAGGAGCCGGGCGACGAGCTCGGCGTCCTCGGTGGGGATGACCATTTTCGGGGCGAGCTGCGCGAGCACGAGGGCAGCCTCGTGCTCGTTGACGACCAGCGGGTCGGCCCGACGGATGCTCGCGGCATCCAGTTCGATCACGGGCGCCAGGTTCAGCACCACCCGGCCGGTGGCCAGCCGCATTGCCGCCACGATGCCCTCCGCGGGAATCTCACCCTGAAGCACCACCACGGCGGCCTCCGCGATGACGGTCGCGCTGGCCTCAACGGCCTCCGCGCCCAGCAGTGCGTTGGCGCCGGGGATGATCACGATGGTGTTTTCGCCGTCGGCGGCGACCGTGACGAGTGCCAGGCCGGTCGGGCCGTCCACCGCGCGCACATTCGACAAGTTCACTCCGGAGCGGGTCAGGATCGCAGTCGCGACCTCGGCCTGCGGATCCCGGCCGACCAGGCCGACCATAATCACCGCGGCGCCCAGCTGGGCAGCCGCGACGGCCTGGTTGGCTCCTTTTCCTCCGGGGAGGAACTCCATCGACGTTCCGATGAGGGTCTCACCGGGCAGCGGGTGGCGTTCGATGGTGATCAGCTGGTCGACGTTGATCGACCCGACGACGACGACCGTGCTGGCGGAGTAACTCACTTGGCGAAGTCGCCGACATTCGTCTTCGTGACGGAGACGACCTCGACCGGAACGGTCTTCTCGATCGTGTCGCCGGCGATGGCCTTGATGGCCAGTTCAACGGCGAGCTTGCCGAGTTCGGCCGGCTGCTGAGCGATGGTGGCAACCAGGGTGCCTGCCTCGATGGCGGCGAGTCCGTCTGCCGTGCCGTCGAAGCCGACGACCGCGACCTCGGTGCCGGCCCGCGACCCGAGCGCCTGGATGGCGCCGAGCGCCATTTCATCGTTCTCAGCGAAGAGGCCGGTCGCGCCGGGGTTGGCCTGCAGCAGGTTCGTGGTCACGTCGAGCGCGGCGGCGCGGTCGAAGTTGGCGGTCTGCTTGGCGACCACGGTGATGTTCGGGTAGGCCTTCATGCCCTCTTCGAAGCCCTGGCCGCGGTCACGGCTGGCCGAGGTGCCGGAGACACCCTGCAGGTGGATGACGCTGCCCGTTTCGCCCATGGCCTCGGCGAGGGCGTCGGCAGCCTGACGGCCACCGGCCACGTTGTCGCTGGCGACGAGTGAGTTCAGGTCGGCGCCGTTGACCGTGCGGTCGACCCCGATGACCGGAATACCCGCGCTGAGGAGGTCGTTCACGGCGGAGGAGGCGGCGTCGGAGTCCACCGGGTTCACGATGACGGCCTTGGTGCTGCCGGAGGCGGCGGTGGCGAGCTGATTGGCCTGCGTGGCCGAGTCGTTCTGGGCGTCGACGATGTTCAGCTGCACGCCGGCCTCGTCGGCGGCAGCCTGCGCGCCATCGCGCAGTTCCACGAAGAACGGGTTGTTCAGGGTGGAGACGGCCAGCACGATCTTGGTGCCCGACGCCTCAGACCCGCCACCACGGCCGCAGGCCGTAGTGCCCACCAGAATCAGGGCGGCGGTAGCGGTCAGCGCCGCGATTTTGCGAAACGAGGAGGACTTCATTGTGTATTCCTTTGTGGTTATTGATGGGTGAGGAGAAAGGTAGAGGGGGTGACGGATGTCGGCCGCCGGCCTGGTCAGCTGCTGCGGGTCTTGCGGCGGAGCACGTCGACGCCCACGGCGAGGGCGATCACGAGTCCGATCACAACCTGCTGCCAGAACGACGTCACGTTGAGCAGGTTCAGGCCATTGCGGATGACTACGAGCACGAGGGCACCGACGAAGGTGCCTGAGATCTTGCCGAGGCCACCGGCGAGGGAGGCGCCGCCGATCACGACGGCCGCGATGGCGTCGAGTTCGTAGCCGGCCGCGGCCTGCGGCTGCGCGGAGTCGAGGCGCCCGGCGAGCAGGAGCCCGGCAAGTGCGGCGAATAGTCCGGCCAGGGCGAAGACGGTGACCAGGATGCGCTTGACCGGCAGTCCCGACAGCCGGGCGGCTTCGGCGTTGCCGCCGACCGCGTACATCGAGCGGCCGATGACAGTCCGGTTGAGCAGGAAGGAAGCGGCCAGGGCGGCGAGCACAAGGATGATGATCGGCATCGGCACCGGGCCCAGGTTGCCGCCGAGGAAGGAGACCTCGGCCGGCGTCGAGATCGGACGGCCGTCGGAGATGACCAGGGTCAGTCCGCGGGCCACGCTGAGCATGGCGAGCGTGGCGATGAACGAGGGCAGCTTGCCGTAGGCGTTGGCCAAACCGTTGATGGTGCCGGCCAGGGCTCCGACGAACAGACCACCCAGGAGGGCGATCCAGCCGGGGAGGCCGGCGCTGGCGAACATCCAGCCCGACGACATGGCCGACAGGGCCGCCACGGCACCCACCGAGAGGTCGATTCCGCCGGCCACGATGACGAAGGTCATCCCGAAGGCCAGCACGGCCACCGTGGACACCTGGATGCCGATGTTGAGCAGGTTCTGCGCGGTCAGGAAGTCGGGAGTCGCGATGAACAGGGCGATGCAGAGAACGACGAGGCCGACGAGGGCGCCGTTGTTGGCGAGGAACTTCTTGTAGTCGAGACCGCGGCGCTTCAGCGGCAGGGTTGTGGTGGACATGGTGGTTTCCCTATCTCTGTTCGTACTTCTCGTCGACATCGCGGGCGGCGAGTGTCATGACTGCGTCTTGGGTGGCCTCGGCGGCGGTGAGCTCGCCGGCGATCCGGCCGTCGCGCATCACGAGGATGCGGTCGCTCATGCCGAGAATCTCGGGCAGTTCACTGGAGACCATCAGAATCGCTCCCCCGGCCGCCGTGATCGCGTTCATCAGTTCATAGATCTCGACCTTGGCGCCCACATCGACGCCGCGGGTGGGCTCGTCGAGGAGCAGCACCGTGGAGGCGGCGATGATCCAGCGGCCGAACACGGCTTTTTGCTGGTTGCCCCCGGAGAGTGCGCCGATCGACTGGTCGATGGTGTGCATCCGGATGCGCAGTTTCATGGCCACCTCGGCGGCCCGGCTGCGTTGGCCGGCGAAGTCGACCAGACCCAGCTTCGCGGTGGCGGCGAGCGTGGCGTAGCCGAGGTTGTCGTTGACGGATGCGTCGAGCACCAGCCCCTGTCCCTTGCGGTCTTCGGGCACGTGCCCGATGCCCGCTGCGATTGCCGCCTGGATGCTGCCGTTCGGCAGCTGCCGGCCGCGCACGGCGACCGTGCCGGAGGTGTACCGGTCGGCGCCTGCGATCGCGCGGATCAGTTCGGTGCGCCCCGCGCCGACCAGCCCGGCGATGCCAAGCACCTCGCCCGCCTTGACGCTGAAGCTGATGTCGCTGAACGAGCCGGCCGAGGTGAGCTTGTCGACCGTGAGGATCTCGGTCGCCTGGCTCACGTCGCCGGCCGACCGCGGGAAATGGTCTTCGATGTTGCGGCCGACCATCAGCTTCACGAGGTCGTCTTCGGGGGTGGAGGCCGGCACCTCGGCGATGAACTCGCCGTCGCGCAGCACGGTCACGGTGTCGCCGACCTCGGCGATCTCGTCAAGGTGGTGGCTGATGAACAGCATGCCCACCCCACGGCGGCGCAGGTCGGTCATCACGGCGAACAGGCTCTCGGTCTCGTGGCGGGTCAGTGCCGCGGTGGGCTCGTCCAGGATCAGGATGCGGGCGTTGATGCTGAGCGCCTTGGCGATCTCGACCAGCTGCTGCCGGGCGATGCCGAGGTCGCCGACCAGGGTGTCCACGTCGACGTCGAGGCCGATCAGGGCGAGGGCGGCACGCGCCCGATTGCGCAGGGCGCTGCGGTCGACCAGGCCGTGCTTGGTGGGCATCCGCCCCAGCATCACGTTCTCGGCGATGCTCATGGTGGGAACGAGGTTCAGTTCCTGGTGGATCGTGGCGATGCCGAGTTCCTCGGCCGCGCGGGTGGTGGGCAGGGTGACTGTCTGCCCGTCCACCACGATGTGGCCGGCGTCCGGCTGGTACACCCCCGCCATCATCTTGATCAGGGTGGACTTGCCGGCGCCGTTCTCGCCCAGCAGCACCTGCACCTTGCCGGCGTAGACGCTGACGGTGACGTCTTTGATGACCGTCACCGGTCCGAAGGTCTTGCCCACGTTCTGCAGGGTGACCAGTGGTTGTTGACTCATGTCAGTTCTTCCTCGGGCTCGGCCCGGATGCGGGTGAAACGGCTGCGGGTGAATCGGGCACTCCTGAGATGGGCGCCGAGGACGACGCCCGGATGATCAGTTCGCTGGGCAGCACCACCGACTCGGGGGTGCCTCCGCCAATGACCTCGAGCAGCATCTTCACGGCGATCCGGCCCATGTCCTCGACACTGTGCGAGATGACGCTGAGCGCCGGGTCGAGCAGGGCGAACCACTCGATGTCGTCGAACGCGATCAAAGCCACGTCCCGGCCGATACGCAGCCCGCGCTTGTGAAGAATGGCGATCGCGCCCACGGCCATCGGGCTGTCGGCGGCGAGCAGGGCGGTGGGCGGCTGGCGCAGTTCGAGCAGCGCGTGCACGCCGGCCGAGCCACTGGCGGCCTGGAAGTCGCCGAAGTAGACCAAGTCGGGGTCCTGGCTGAGGCCGAACTCGGCCACCGCGCGAGTGAAGGCGGCGAACCGGTCCCGGCCGGTCGAAATGGCCTGCGGGCCCGAGATGTAGCCGATGCGGGTGTGGCCGGCCGCGGCCAGGTGTGCAACAGCCTGGCGGATGCCGGTTTCGCTGTCCGTGGTCACGCTCGGCACATCGAGGCCGTCCACGGTGCGGTCCACGAAGACGGTCGGGATCTTGCGTTCGATCAGCGAACGGATGCTGCCGCTGCCGTCCCCGAGCGGTGCCACGACGATGCCGTCCACTCGCCTGGAGATCAGGGTGTCCAGGTACCGGTCCTGCTGTTCCTTGCGCTCATTCGCGTTGCCGAGCAGCGTGACATAGCCGGCAGCCAGGGCGGCCTGTTCGACCGTGTGGGCGAGGTCGGCGAAGAAGGGGTTGCGCACATCCGACACCAGCAGGCCGATGGACTCGGTGTGGGTGCTGCGCAGGGCGCGGGCCTGGGCGTTGGGCCGGTAGTCGAGCTGGGCGGCCGCGGCGGCGACGCCAGCCCGAGCCGCGGGCGAGGTGGCCGGGCTGCCGGACAGGACCCGGGAGGCCGTGGCCACGGAGACGCCGGCCAGGGCGGCGACATCCTTGATCGTGATGGCAACCATCTCTCACCTCTTCGTGTTCGTGCGGGTATCAATGTAGTCGTGGAATCGTTTCCATGGAAACGATTTCATACTAGGTCCCCGCGAGGGCCGCTGTCAACGAGCCCGGAGGAACAGTGCAGCGAAGTAGCATGCCCGGTACGGCGCGGAGGAGACCATGGAGATTCAGCGAGATACCTACAGAGACGGCACCCTTCTGGGTCGGCTAGAACTCGGACGGATCCATCCGAAAGTCACAGACCTGCCGGTAGCGGACCTGTCGGCGGGGCGACCCGCGTCAGTCCTGGGCCTGGGCCTGTCTGCGCCTCGAAGTCGCGGCCCCGTCGGTGGTCAAGCCCGTCGAGACCCGGCGAGTCAGTCATCAGGGTTCCCGTGCCACATTGCACCTCCCGGCACGCGTTCCGTAAAGCGGGCGCACGTGAGAGGATCCGCCGTCGTCCCCAACCTGCGCCACGGCACCGAGCGTTGCTGCCGGTCAGGCCGCGGGCTCAGCGCTGACTCGGTGGCGCCGCGCGGCCAAACAGCCGTGCTGCTGAACAAAGATACGAAACTTTTATCCACAAAAGATGAGTGACACTCGACTACGTGTGCTCCTTAAGTTATCCTCATAACATGACGAACTCGCGGATGACCTCAGGCAGGCGGCCGACGCCGTCGCCCTGCTGGGCTCCTCGAGCGCCGACCTCGCGACTCTTCCCGACGCCGAGGCTTTGGCCGGCCAGAAGCGGATCGCCTGCGCGCGGCGTCTGCTCGACACCTATGCCGCGTTGATGGCCGCAACCATCGCCCGCCGGTCCCGCCCGGAACTTGGCCACTCGGGGCTGGCCGCGCAGCAGGGGTTCCTCTCGCCCGAGGCCCTGATCCAGAACTGGACCGGCTCATCCAAAGGCGACGCCTACAAGCTCGTCGCGGTCGGCACGATGATGGCCGACACCGAGGCGGCCGACAAGCTGGTCGAAGAGGCACTCTCGACGCTCTCGACGCCCGACGCCCGACGCCGATGCCGATGCTGTCGACATCGCGGATGCTGTCGGCGTCGCGGCGTTCACCGCGAGGGTGCCCTGGCAGGCGCCGGTTGCCCGGGGCGTCACCGCCGGCACGCTCTCGGTTGACGCGGCCGAGGCTATCCGGGCCGGCTCGGCCAGATCGACGCGGCAGTTACCGCGGAGAAGCTCCGGGTGGCCCTCGCGGCGCTCCTCACCGAGGCACCGTCACTGAATGCCGACGAGGTCTTCAAACGGGCGAGACAGATGCGCGACCGGCTCGATCAGGCCGGCATCGCCGCCCGGGAGAAGCAGGCCCGCGACGACCGCTACCTGAAGGTCTACCGGCTGAGCAACGGCAACGTGCGCCTGAACGGGCTCTTCGCCCCCGAAGACGGCGAGTTCGTGATCTCCACCTTCGACTCCATCACCAGCCCCCGCCGCGGCGGAGTACGCTTCGTCGACCCGGAACGCGCCGCCTGGGCCCAAAAAAAGCAGGACGACCCGCGCAGCACCGAGCAGATCAACACGGACTCCCTCGTGCAGCTGCCGAAGGTCGCCGGCGAGGCCGACCCGGGCCGGGTCTTCGGCGGACGCCGCCAGGCGGCGCGTGATCGTGACCGAGAAGGCCCTCACAGCCGAACCCGCCGAGCCGGGTGCCGCCGAACCCGCCGCTCACGGGCAGATCGAAGGCAACCCGGTCCCCATCTCGCAGGAAACCATCGACCGGGTGCTCTGCGACGGCGGATGCCGGTGGGTCGACTGCGACAGATCACCAGCCTGGACCGAAGCCCACCACATCAACGACTGGCTCACCGACAGCGGAGACACCAACCTCGCCGAAGAAGTACTGCTCTGCCACCCGCACCATCTACTGCTGCACAACCAGCAGTGGAAGATCACCCGCACCGGAACGCAACACTGGCTGCGGCCACCGGTGGAGAACGACCCGGAACAGACACTGATCGCACTGCCGAGCAAGCGGGTGGGGCTGTAGGGCGCGGCTCTCGTCCCGGGTCTTAACAGGCTCGACCAGCGTCGTGGGGGGCGGCGGCGGGGCGGGTCGCCGGGTCTCGACAGGCTCGACCACCGGGACTCGGGTCAGGGGCGACCGGTGAATTTGTCCATAGAGCCGTAGACACCGAAGACGCGACCCGCGACGACGTCCCACAGGGGCAGCGGCAGCAGACCGCGGACCACCTTCGAGAGCACGACCGTCCACGGCATGGTGAGCATGGGCTTGCCCGCGAGCATCGCCTGCCAGACCCGTTCGACCACGTATTCCGGCGTCATCACCGGCGTCAGCAGCGGACCGCGGGCACCCTCGAACATCCCGGTCGAGATGTAGCTGGGGCAGACGGTCGTGACCTTCACGTGCCCGAACCGTTGCTGCTTGAGCTCCAGACGCAGCGAGTCGCCCCACCCGATCAGGGCCGCCTTCGACGCCGCATAGACGCTCATCCGAGGGTTCGAGAGCATCCCGGCCGCCGACGCGATGTTCACGATACGCGACGCACGACCGCGATTGGCCATCATCGCCGGGAGGAACTCCCGGGCGATGTACATCGGCGCGAGCGCGTTGATCTGCATGGTCGGCCGCGTGTCCGCGCCGTTGTCGTGCTCCCAGAAGAAGGCTCCGCGCACGATGCCGGCGTTGTTGATCACGATGTCCGGGTCGCCGACCTCCGTGCGCACCCGCTGGGCGGTCTGGGCGATCGCGCCGAGGTCGGCGATGTCCACGACATACGGGACAACGAGCGTGCCCTCGCCGGCCCGATCGCCGAGGATGCCGGCCGCACGGGTCAGCGCCCCGGCGTCCCGGTCCCAGAGGATCACGGCTTTCGCGCCCTCGGCGACGGCCCGCTCGGCATAGAGGCGGCCCATGCCGCTGGCGGCACCGGTAATGAGCACACGGGCTCCGGAAACGGTTCGAGTCATGGCCCCATCATCCCAAGAAGAAGCGCCGCGTGTTACGTCGGGTTGCGGCCGGCCCAGCAGCATCCGTCTGCCCTCGGCTAACGTCAAGCAACTCTTCCCCTCCCTCGACCGAAAGCCGCCCATGCCGCACCGCGCCGCACCACACGAGGCGTTCGCCGATCCGGCGTCCGTGCGCGGCGCGGCGTCCAGATCCACGGCCACGACCACGACCGGAAACTCGGCCTGCACAGTCGAGTTCGAGGCGATCGGCCGCACGTTCGCCCCTGCCACGACCCGCGGGGCCACCGCCCTACCCCCGGTACTCCGCGACATTTCCCTCACGGTGCGGCCCGGCGAGGTGCTGGCGATTCTGGGCACGAGCGGATGCGGCAAGTCCACTCTGCTCCGCATCGCGGGCGGCCTCGACTCCCCGACCATCGGCCAGGTGAGAATCGACGGCTCGCCCGTCGCCGGCATCGACCCGCGCTGCGCGGTCGGATTTCAGGAGCCGCGCCTGCTGCCCTGGCGCACCGTCACCGAGAACGTCGCACTGGGACTGCCCCGCGGCACCCCGCGGGCCGCCGGCCGCGCCCGCGTCGCCGAACTGATCGAGCTGGTCGGTCTGGCCGCGTTCGCCGGCCACCGCCCCCGGGCCATCTCCGGCGGGATGGCGCAGCGTGCCTCCCTCGCCCGGGCGTTGGCCCGCAACCCGGGCGTTCTGCTGCTCGACGAACCGTTCGGCGCCCTCGACGCGCTCACCCGCCTGAAGATGCAGGACCTCCTGCTCGACGTGCACGCCCAGGCGCCGACGACGGTCCTCCTGGTCACGCACGACGTCGACGAGGCGCTGCAATTGGCCGACCGGATCATCCTGCTCGGCCGGCCCGACAACGGCACCCGCGCCGGCGCCGGCGCCACCATCGTGCAGGAACTCACCGTTCCCGGGGCCCGCCCCCGCGACCGCGGCTCGGCGGAACTCGCCGAACTGCGCGGACGACTTCTCGCCGGGCTCGGCATCGACCGCCACGGCGAGGCACGCGGGCTCGCCGCGACCTCTACCATCCCGGCCTTCCCCTACTGACTTTTCTGCCTCACCACTTCACAACCGCACTGCTTTCACCACCGCTTTCCCACACCGGGTGCAGCATCCGCTGCCCAATCAACTGAGAGATCCCGATGACACAGCACCGCTCCACCACACGAATCGCACTCCTTGCCGTCGCAACCGCCGCCGCCCTGCTGCTCACCGGCTGCGTCGCGGGTGAAAACCAGCCGGTCGCCGAGCCGGCCGAGGCCGCCGAAGCGGGTAAGACCACCGTCACCACCGGCGGCACCCTCAACATCGACTTCGCCACCTACAACCCGCTCAGCCTGGTGATCAAGGACCAGGGCTGGCTCGAGGATGCCCTCAGCGACCAGGACATCGCCGTGAACTGGGTACAGTCGGCCGGCTCCAACAAGGCCAACGAGGCACTGCGCGCAAATGCCATCGACGTGGGTTCCACCGCCGGCTCGGCCGCGCTGCTGTTCCGCTCGAACGGCTCGCCGATCCAGGTCATCGACATCTTCTCGCAGCCCGAGTGGGCGGCCCTCGTCGTTCCCGGCGACTCCGCGATCACCGACGTCGCCGATCTCAAGGGCAAGCAGATCGCCGCCACCAAGGGCACCGACCCCTACTTCTTCCTGCTCCAGTCTCTGGAGGAGGCCGGACTCACCCTCGACGACGTGACCGTGCAGAACCTGCAGCACGCCGACGGCTGGGCTGCCCTCCAGAACGGCTCGGTCGACGCCTGGGCCGGACTCGACCCGATCATGGCCGGTGCCGAGGCTGCCGGCGCGGAGCTGCTCTACCGCAACGTCGACTTCAACAGCTACGGGTTCCTCAACGCCACCGAAAGCTTCCTGACCGAGAAGCCCGATGTGGCCCAGACCGTCGTCGACGTCTATGAGCACGCCCGCGCCTGGGCGCTGGAGAACCCCAACCAGACCGCCGAGATCCTGGCCGGCGTCTCGGGCCTCGACCTCGCCGTGGCCACCACGGTGATCACCGAGCGTTCCAACCTCGACGTGGACAACGTGCCCGGCAAGGCCCAGCTCACGGTGCTGAAGAAGATCGGCCCGACCTTCGTCGCCGCCGGTGACGTGGCAGCGCAGAGCCAGATCGACGACGCCCTCGACACGATCGTCAACGACAGCTTCGCCACGAAGGCCGACCCGTCGGTCGTCACGGAGTAATCAGGAATTACCGTAGCGCCGTCCGGGGCGGGCAACCGCCCCGGACACCCGCACCACCAACACCCCCCTGCACCCAGCACCCCGGCCCCACCAGCGCCACCCACCGAGAGGACGCGACCATGACCGAGACTGTGCCCCGCACGCTGCCGCGCACGTCGGCCCGGACCGTGCCCGACGCCACCGCATTCGCTGCATCCGCCCCCGCCGCCCGCACGGCGCGTGCCCCGCGCCGGCCGCTCGCCTCGCGCGGCTGGATCGCCCTCGGCGGCGGAGCGGTCCTGCCGGTCCTGATCCTCGCGGCCTGGCAGCTCACCACCGCGCTCGGCGTGTTCACGATGGCCCAACTGCCCTCCCCCGCGATGGTCTGGCAGGCCGGCGTCGACCTGTTCGCGAGCGGGCTGCTCGGCCAGTACGCGGCGATCTCCACCCAGCGAGTGCTCATCGGTTTCGCCGTCGGCGCCGCCCTGGGCATCGCCCTGGGCGCCCTGGTCGGCCTGTCCCGGGCCGCCGACGTACTGTTCGCCCCTACCCTTGGCGCCATCCGGGCGGTGCCGTCGCTCGCCTGGGTTCCCCTGCTCATCCTCTGGCTGAAGATCGGCGAGGAGTCCAAGCTCACCCTGATCGCCATCGGCGCCTTCTTCCCCGTTTACACGACCGTGTCTGCGGCGCTGCGGCACGTCGACCGTCAGCTCGTGGAGGCGGGCCGCGCGTTCGGCCTGCGCAGGGCGCGCCTGTTCACGGCCGTGCAGCTGCCCGCGGTGATCCCCGCCGTGGTCTCCGGGCTGCGGCTGGCTCTGGCCCAGGCCTGGCTGTTCCTCGTGGCCGCCGAGCTGATCGCCTCCTCGATGGGGCTGGGCTTCCTGCTGATCGACTCCCAGAACAACGGCCGCATCGACCGCATCCTGCTCGCCATCATC
Source organism: Cryobacterium sp. TMT1-62 (assembly GCF_004403145.1). NCBI lineage: Bacteria > Bacillati > Actinomycetota > Actinomycetes > Micrococcales > Microbacteriaceae > Cryobacterium > Cryobacterium sp. TMT1-62. The sequence goes on from NZ_SOGZ01000042.1 coordinate 61,949, forward strand.
CTGCTCGCCATCCTCGGCAAGCTGACGGATGCCGCCGTTGGCCTCTTCGAGCGCTGGGCGAACCGCAAATGGGCCTGACGCCGATGCCGGCCCCGTTCGATCCGGCGAGCGCCACCATCCGTAATCTCCTGACCGAAACCCGGCGCTACCCGGCCCCGGCCGCCTTCGCGGCGCAGGCCAACGTCGACGCCACCTGGTGGGACCGGGCCGCCGCCGATCCGATCGCGTTCTGGGCCGAGCAGGCCAACCGCCTCGACTGGGCCGAGCCGTGGCACACCGACCACACCTGGCAGCCGGCCAGGGCGGACGCCGACGGCGTGCTCTCCATTCCCCGCGCCGAGTGGTTCGCGGGCGGCAAGCTCAACGTGGCCGTCAACTGCGTCGACCGGCACGTGGCCGCCGGCAAGGGTGACAAGGTCGCCTTCTACTTCGAGGGAGAGCCCGGCGACCGCCGAACGATCACCTATGCCGAACTCGAACGCGCGGTGAACCGCGCCGCCAACACGCTTACCGACCTCGGCATCGTGCCGGGCGACCGGGTCGTGCTCTACCTGCCGGTGATCCTCGAAACCATCATCATCACCCTCGCCATCGCGCGCCTCGGCGCCGTGCACTCGCTCGTCTTCGGCGGCTTCTCCGCCGAGGCGCTGCGGTTCCGGGTCGAGGACACCGGCGCGAAGCTGCTCGTGACCACCGACGGCCAGTTCCGCCGGGGTCAGGCCGTGCCGGTCAAGGCCGCGGCCGACGAGGCCGTCGCGGGCGTGGACTCGATCGAGCACGTGCTCGTGGTGCGCCGCACCGGCGACCTGACCCCCGACATCCCCTTCACGCCGGGCCGGGATGTCTGGTGGCACGACAGCGTCGACCTCGCCTCCCCCGTGCACGAACCCGCGTACTTCGACGCGGAGACCCCGCTGTTCATCATCTACACCTCGGGCACGACGGGTACTCCGAAGGGGCTCGTGCACACCAGCGGCGGGTACCTCACGCACACCTCCTGGAGTCACTGGGCCGTCTTCGACGTCAAGGACGACGACGTGCACTGGTGCACGGCCGACCTGGCCTGGGTTACCGCTCACAGCTATGTGCACTACGGGCCGCTCTCCAACGGCACCACCTCGGTGATCTACGAGGGAACGCCGAACACCCCGCATCCGGGCCGGCACCTCGAGATCATCGAGCGCTACGGGGTAACCACCTATTACACGGCGCCAACACTCATCCGCACGTTGATGACGTGGTTCCCGGAAGGGCTGCCGAGCGAGTTCGACCTGTCCAGCATCCGTCTGCTCGGGTCGGTCGGCGAGGCCATCAACCCGGAGGCCTGGGTGTGGTTCCGCGAGAACATCGGCGCTGGCAGCGCCCCCATCGTGGACACCTGGTGGCAGTCTGAGACCGGCGCCGCCGTGATGGCGCCGCTACCGGGCGTCAGCACGCTCAAGCCCGGTTCGGCCCTGCGCGCCCTGCCGGGCCTGACGACCCACGTCGTCGACGACCACGGCCGGCCGGTGCCGTTCGGCTCCGGCGGCTACCTCGTGATCGAGGGCACCTGGCCAGGCATGGCCCGCACCGTCTGGGGCGACCCCGAGCGCTACCGCGACTCCTACTGGGCCCGGTTCGCGAAGCAGGGCTTCTTCTTCTCCGGCGACGGCGCGAAATACGACGACGACGGCGACATCTGGCTCCTCGGCCGCGTCGACGACGTCATCAACGTGTCCGGGCACCGCTTGTCGACGATCGAGATAGAGTCGGCGCTCGTCGCACATCCGCTGGTCGGCGAGGCCGGCGTCGTCGGCGTGACGGATGCGAGAACAGGCGAGGCCATCGCGGCCTTCGTGATCCCGGCCGCGGCACCGCGCCCCACCAGCGGTTCCGGCGAGCGCGGCAACCTGGGCGACCCCGCGGTCTGGCTGGCCGCCCGGGGCACCCTCGAGCCGCTGCTGCGCGCGCACGTCACGCAGGCCATCGGGGTCGTCGCCCGGCCGCAGGAGGTGTTCGTTGTGCCTGACCTGCCCAAGACCCGCTCGGGCAAGATCATGCGTCGCCTCCTCGGCGATATCGTGGCCGGTCGTGCGCTCGGCGACGTGACCGCGCTCCAGGACGACTCGGTTCCGGGCCGCATCGCCGTGATCGTGGCGGCCGCGCGGCAGCGCTGAGCGCACGGTTCCAGCGCCTACCCAGCGACGGGTGGAATCGTAGGGACCAACGCCCCAGACCACCCGAGCCAGAGGAGCACACCATGGGATTCTTCGACCGCCTCTTCGGAACGGAGCCCCAGCAGCCGGAACAGCAGCGACGCGCGGCCGCACCGCAGCGCACCGACGACGAGATCGCCGTCGATCGCTATCAGTACCTACTGCGCACGGCACCGCCCGAGATGATCGAGCAGGTGCACGCGGAGGCCTTCAGCAAACTGAACGATGAGCAACGCGACCTGCTGTTCCGCCAGTTGAGCGAGAACGCCAACGCCAGCGAGCGCCCGGCGAACGCCGAACCGGCAACACTGGCCCAGGCGGCCACCCGGGCGGAGCTGCGCCAGCCCGGCACCCTCACCCGCGCCTTCGGCAACCAGGGCCAGGGCGGGCCGAGCTTCGGCAGCATGGTCGGCAGCTCCCTGCTCGGCACCGTGGCGGGCTATGTCATCGCGTCGACGCTGATGAGCGCTTTCCTGCCCATAGACTCCGGCGGCGCGGATGCCTCGGGCGCCGACTCCGGTTCCGGCGACTCCGGCGGCGATTCCGGCGGCGACGCGGGTTCCGGCGGCGACTCCGGCAGCGGCGATTTCGGCGGCGGCGATTTCGGCTTCTGAGCCCACCCCCTTCCGCGAGAGTCGCTCCCGCTCAACCCGGCCACTCCCCGCCGGGCGGTGGTCACTGCGGGGCTGTAGCCTGAGAATTAGCGGCGGAAGATCCGCGACGGCTGAGGCATCCGCCGGCTGAGACTCGAACAGGGCTGGTCACCGTGCGTGAAACGGGGGTGTTAATCGTGCTGCGGCACGGCCAGAGCACCGCGAACGCCGCCGGGCTGTTCACGGGCGTGCTGGATGCGCCGCTGTCGGATCAGGGGATCCGCGAGGCCCACACGGCCACCATCCTCCTCAACCTTGCGCTGCCGGGCGAACGGCCACCGACCACCGGCACCGGCTCTCCGGCCATGACCACGGCACCGGCACCCGCTGCAGCACCTGTCACCCTGTTCACCTCGACGCTGACACGCGCCCGGCAGACCGCCGCGATCGTCGCCGCCGGTCTGGCCCGCCCGCCGGTCGGCTGCGACGCCGACTGGCGACTGAACGAACGCAATTGCGGCGCGCTGACCGGCCGTTCCAAAGACGATGTGCGCGCCGAGTTCGGCGAGGAACAGTTCGTGGCCTGGCGCCGCTCGGTCGCCGAGGCCCCGCCCGCCATGGGCGACCTGCTCTACGACGAGTTCGCCGGCACCGCCCTGTTCCGCGCGCTGCCGGCGGCCGCACTGAACCGCACCGAGGCGCTCAGCGACGTCATCACCCGAGTGGATGCCTTCCTCACCGAGCGCGTCGACCCGCTTCTCGCCCGCGGCGAGATCGTGCTCGTGGTGGCCCACGGCAACTCCCTGCGGGCTCTGTGCGCGGTGATCGACGGCCTGTCCGACGGGCAGATCCGCGACCTGAACCTGCCCACCGGACAGCCGTTGGTCTACCGTTTCGACGCCCGGGGGCGTCCCGTGCCGTTCGGCGGCCGCTACCTCGACTCCGTCACCGCGCTGGCGGCCGCCCTCACCCTCGCGAATGAGGGCGGTACCTGACGATCTCGAGCCTGTGAGCTCGGGTGTGTGATCTCGAGCCGTCCGTGACGTTCCGGCTCCCGTCGCTTAGCTTGTCTGCGCCCCGCGGGCCGCCCCGGCCGACAGCCCGAGGGCGAGGATACGGCACACCGTGGCGGCGGCCCGTTCGAGGTTCGCCGGACCATCCGTCAGTGCCTGCGGGAGGTCGCTGACCTCCTGAACGATCGGCACCAGCGCGGCGAAGCCCTGGTCATAGAGCACCTCGGACCCGGGTCCTACCCGGCCCGCGAACGCGATCACGGGCACACCGTTGCGCGCGGCAGCCTCGGCCACGCCGAGCGGGGTCTTGCCGTGCAGGGTCTGCCCGTCGATGCTGCCCTCGCCGGTGAAAACGAAGTCGGCCCCGCTCAGGCGACGCTCGAGGAGGGCGGCCTCCATCACCACCTCGACGCCCCGCCGCATGCGGGAGTCGAAGCAGGCGAGGAAGGCCGCGCCGAGCCCGCCGGCCGCGCCGGCGCCGGGCAGCTCCGCCACGGAACGCCCGGAATCCGCGGTCAGCACCCGCGCGAAGACCGTGAGGGCCTCCTCGAGGTCCCGCACGGCCTGCGGATCGGCGCCTTTCTGCGGGCCGAAGACGGCGGTGGCGCCGCCCGGACCGAGCAGCGGATTGGCGACATCGCTCGCGATCTCGAACGACGCGGACCGCGCCCGCGGGTCGAATCCTTCCAGGTCGATCCGGCAGAGCCGCGCAAGCGCCGCTCCCCCGCAGTCCAGGTCACGTTCGGCGGAATCGAACAGACGAGCGCCGAGGGCGTGAAGCATGCCAGCCCCTCCGTCGTTGGTCACCGAGCCGCCCAGCCCGATCACGAACCGGCTCGCACCGCGGTCCAGCGCGTCGGTGATGAGCTGCCCGACGCCGTACGTGCTGGCGGTGCGTGCGTCCCGGTCGGCTGCGGCGACGAGATGGATGCCGGCCGACGCCGCAACCTCGATGATCGCCAGCTGCTCGGCGGCCACATAGCCGTAGGCGGCCAGCACCGGGCGTCCGCGGGCATCCTGAACCTCGGTCTCCACGATCTCACCGCCACAGGCGGCAACCATCGCGTTCACGGTGCCCTCGCCGCCGTCGGCCATCGGCACCCGCACGCACTCGGCGCCGGGGAAGACGGAACGGATGCCGCGCTCCAGGGCCGTGGCGGCCTCGACGGCCGACATGGATTCCTTGAACGAGTCGGGGGCCAGAACGAACTTCATGGTGTTGATCTTCCCGGTCCCGGGCACCAGCTGCAACTGCAGGGCGCAGGACGCAGCATTCGCTACCCCCGCGTAGGCTCGAAACCATGCGATTCGGACTCTTCATACCTCAGGGCTGGCGTCACGACCTGGTCGACATCGATCCCGTCGAACAGTGGGCGACCATGAGCGGCCTCGCCGCGCACGCCGACGCCGGCGAGTGGGAGTCGATCTGGGTGTACGACCACTTCCACACCGTGCCGGTGCCGAGCGAGGAGGCCACCCACGAAGCCTGGACGCTGATGAGCGCGTTCGCCGCCACCACGACACGGGTGCGCCTCGGCCAGATGTGCACCTGCATCAGCTACCGCAACCCGGCCTACCTCGCGAAGGTCGCCTCGACCATCGACATCATCTCCGGCGGACGCGTCGAGATGGGCATCGGCGCCGGCTGGTACGAGCACGAATGGCGCGCTTACGGCTATGGCTTCCCGCGCGCCGGCGAGCGCCTCGCACGCCTCGACGAGGGCGTGCAGATCATGCGCCAGGCCTGGGCCACCGGCAAGGCCACCCTCGACGGACAGCACTACCAGGTGGACGGCGCCATCGTGCGGCCGCTACCACTGCAGGACGGAGGCATCCCGGTCTGGATCGCCGGCGGCGGCGAGAAGGTCACCCTCAAGATCGCGGCGAAGTACGCGAACTACACGAACTTCGACGGCTCCCCCGAGGGCTTCTCGCACAAGAGCGAGTTGCTCGAGGCGCACTGCATGGCGGAAGGCACCGATTTCGGCGCGATCACCCGCTCGGCGAACTACAATACCGTGATCGCGGCGACGGAGGCCGAGGTCGCCGACCGTCTCGACGCCATCGATGCCCGGGTCACCCCCTACCTCGGTTCGGAGGGCGCGGCGGCATTCATGGCCGAGTACCGAAGCGGTGAGGCGCAGTGCGTCGGCACACCGGAACAGGTCGTCGAGCGCCTGAACGGCATGAAGGCACGCGGCCTCGGCTACGCCATCCACTACTTCCCGGAGGCCGCCTACGACCGCTCGGGTCTGGAACTCTTCGAACGCGAGGTCATGCCCGCGCTGCGTTGATCGGGCCGCACCCCGTGCTCTCCCGCCGGCCCCGGCACGCCCACCCCACCCCACCCCACCCGCGCAAAGATGGAACCCATGACCAGCACGAACACGGCGACCGGGCCCGCCCGCATCACCTGGGCGGAGGCCGGGCGGACCCGGTCGGCCCTCTGGCACTCGGAGAGCGGTTGGGCGCCGCCGGAACGCATCGTCATCGCCGACGACACGATGACCGCGGGTGCCGCCTACCGCCACGCGAAGGCTGGCACCGGCATGCTCTGGCGCGGCGACTTCCTGGGCGCCCGCCAGTTGCTCAGCGCCCTCGCCCGCCGCATCGACCACGGCCGGCACGCGCCCACCACCGACCTGGCCGCCGCTTTCCGGCACTACCGCTCCGAGGCGCTGCGCCGCTCCCGGCTGCTCGGCCTGGTGTTCGTGCCGCTCGACGCCGACTACACCGTTCCGCTCCGCCGCGCGCCCGACGTTCGCCAGGCCTGCACCGAGACCTACGGCCCGGCGACGGATGCCTCGGTCACCGCCCTGCGCGAGCTCCTCGGCGTCATCGGGGCGCACGAGTGGCGCACGACCGGGGTCGACGTGCCCGCGCTCGGCGCCCGCATCCACCCGCACTACGGGGTGTTCTCGCCCGTGCGCGGCGAATACCTCGACCTGGTGAACACGGCCACGCTGCCGGCAGCCTGGGCCGGAGGTTCTGCGGCTGAGGCCGGCTCGATCGCCGGGGCCGCCACCGCGTTCGACATCGGCACGGGCACCGGGGTGCTCGCTGCGGTGCTGGCGCGACGCGGCATCCGTCACGTGGTCGGCACCGACCAGGAGCCACGGGCGCTGACCTGCGCGCGCGCGAACATCGGGCGGCTCGGGCTGGCCGGTGCGGTCGAGATCATCAAGGCCGATCTGTTCCCCGCCGGCCGCGCCGACCTCGTGGTCTGCAACCCGCCGTGGATTCCCGCGTCCGCCGTCACCGCCACCGACTTCGCCGTCTACGACCCCGACAGCCGGATGTTGCGGGGCTTCCTGGCCGGGTTGGCCGACCACCTCCAGGCGGCCGGGGAGGGCTGGCTCGTGCTCTCTGACATCGCCGAGCACCTCGGGTTGCGCTCCCGCGGCGAACTCCTCGACCTGATCGAGGACGCGGGCCTCGAGGTCGTCGCCCGCCTGGACGCCAAACCCGTGCACGGCCGCGCCGCCGACGCGTCCGATCCCCTGCACGCCGCCCGGTCGAAGGAAGTGACGTCGCTCTGGCGGTTGCGGGCCGTCTCTCCGCCGGCCCAGTCGACTGCCGATGCCCCCGACGCGCCTGACGCTATTCGGTGAACCGTCAGGTTTGAAGGGTGCGCGGCGGCGCCCGCCCCTCGAACGTGTCGTTTCGAGCGCTACTTGAGGTTCGGCGTGCCGCCCTTGTTCGCGGCGAGGCGCCAGCGGGACCAGGGCCAGATGCCGTCCATCTCCACCTCAAGCGAGAAGCTGAGCAGCACCCGGATCACCACGATCGCGCCGAGCACCAGCACGCTCTGCGGGGTCGGATCCACCAGGATCGTGCGGATGATATCGGCGATGATCAGCACTTCGAGCCCGAGCAGGATGGCCCGGCCCAGATTGCGGCGCAACTTCTCATAGGCCCGCTGCCGGGTGTCGGCCCGCAGCGCGGTCGGCACCGCAGCGATCAGCGCGGCCGCGCCGCCGAGCACCATGATGGCTGCACCGGCCGCCTCGACGATCCGCACGACCGCCGAGATCACCTCGTCAAAGTTCATCGGCGGCGCTCCTCGCTGCATGGTCGCTGCATGGTCGCCTCGACGATAGCGCAGGCCACCCCCGCGGTCGAGCCATCCGGTGGTCCAGCCTGTCGAGACCCGGGCAGCCGGTTCTCGTGCACCGTCCTCTCGCGCCGCTGAAACCGAAAGCTCCGTGTGCGCCCACAATCACCGCCGGAAGGGCGGCACTCGGCACAATGCGCAATTCTCGGAGAATGACCGGAACAACGCACACTTTCAACCGGAACGGGGGCTTTCGACGACCGGAGGGTCGGAACACGGCGATTCGTTGCGAGATATGGCAAGAAAACGCCCGCACCCTCCCGCTACTCTGGACCGTGGCGCCAAATGGCACCACCGGCACCACCCAGCACTACCACGAACGACCCCGCCGCGACCGCGGCACTTACGAAGAACGGAGGTTCCCATGTCGAATTACGTTGCGCACGATGCACTGGTCGGTGAGCCCGAGGTTCTCGAGGATGCCGTCACCGCCGCCAACCCGGCCACAAGCCCGGCCTGGCTCCGGCTCAAGTCCGCGGCCACCTCGCTTCAGGCCAGCCAGGCGCAGGACGGCTCCATCCCCGTCGCCGCCGACCACGCGGATGCCGCGGCGCACGTCGGCGTGATCGCCGCCGCCATCGACGAGCTCGCCCCGCTGTTCCCGCACGACGCCGCCTACCTCGCGGCCGTGACCCGGGACTTCACCCGCTGGAGCACCGAGGGCTTCGGCGTGCCGGACTTCTTCGACTCCCTGATGGCGTTCCAGCCGCAGCAGCAGCGGGCCGACGGCATCCGTCACCTGGTCGTGTTCCCGATGTACACGCAGAACGGCAGCGCGAACCGCTTTGTCGAGGCCGTACTGATCGAGGTGATCTGGCCGGAATTCATCGACGAGCTCGAGCAGGAGTACACGAACGAGCTGTTCATGCCGATCCGTTTCCTCGATTTCACGCCCGGCTACGACACCAACTCGGCCGTTTTATTCCCCGAGACCGTCGCCATGCGCCAGATCCCCTCCTTCACCTGGGGTGCGATCTTCGCCGACCGCGAAGCTGCCCGGTTCCGCCGGGTCGTGCGCGCGGCCGCCGAGATCACGCGTCTCGAACTGCCTGTCGATGCGGCGGCGCTGCTCGACGACCAGCACCTGACCGAGGAAACCTTCGTCATGTGGGACCTCATCCACGACCGCACGCACATGCGCGGCGACCTCCCATTCGACCCGTTCATGATCAAGCAGCGGATGCCGTTCTTCCTCTACTCCCTGGAGGAACTGCGCTGCGACCTGACCGCGTTCCGCGAATCGGTCACGATCGAACGCGACGAGAACGCCAGCCCGGAAGCACGCCGGCACGCGAAACTCGTGCAGTACGCCGTGATCTTCGACCGGATCTTCCGATTCTCGATCAGCGGCACCCGGGTGCGGAACTACGACGGGCTGGGCGGGCAGCTGCTCTTCGCGTGGATGCACCAGCACCACGTGCTGCACTGGACCGACACCCGGCTCACCTTCGACTGGGAAGCCGTGCCCGACGTGGTCATCGCGCTGGGCAAGCGAATCGACGACCTCTACTGGGCGTCGATCGACCGGCCGAAGAAGGCCCACTGGCTGGCCGCCTACGACATGATCGCGGAGACGCTCACGCCGAACCCGGCGTCGCAGTGGGCTCGCGGTCTGCCGCTGGACGTGCTTGCTGGCGCACCGAAGGGCTACACCGACCTTGTTCTGGACGACGAGTTCCCGCTGTCGATGTTCTTCGAGGCGCTCGACAAGAAGATGAAGCCCGTGATCGAGTCGACGGCCGGGCTCACCGGGCGTGACTGACACCGCAGGCAGGGCCGTCGCTGGTCGCACCGTGCTCATCGCCGGTGCGACCAGCGCGGCCGGCCGCGCCGTGGCCACCGCGCTGACGGATGCCGGCGCGCACGTGATCGCGGTCGGCACCAACGCCGAGCGCCTGCACGGCTTCCGCGCCGAGGTTCCCGGTGCCGCAACCTATGTCTGCGACCTCGGCGACTTCGCCCAGGTCACGGCCCTGGCCGACGCCGTGCACGGCGAGCACGGTCCGATCGACGGCCTGATCCACCTGGTCGGCGGCTGGCGCGGCGGCGGCGGACTGGCCGGCCAGTCCGACGGGGACTGGGATTTCCTGCACGCGCACGTCGTCGCCACGCTGCGCAACACCACCCGCGCGTTCAACGACGACCTGCTGGCCTCGCCGGCCGGGCGCCTGGCGATCGTGTCGTCGGTGTCGGTCGACAAGCCGGCCCCGGGCGGCGCGAACTACGCCGCCGCGAAGGCCGCCGCCGAGACCTGGACCCGCGCGGTCGGTCAGGGCTTCGCGAAAGCAGGCGCGGATGCCGCGGCGGTCATCTTCGTCGTGCGTGCCCTCGCCGGGCTGGAAACCGCACTTGCGACCGCGGTGGTCGGCCTGTGGGACGCGTCGGCGGCATCCGTCAACACTTCTCGCGTGCTTTTGGCCCCCTGAACCCGACGTCGGCACCCCGCGGCGCGCTAGCGTGGAACCAGGCTACAGAGGGGTGGGCATGCTCGACATCAGGACCATAAACAAGCGTTATGGCACCCGGCAGGTGCTGACCGACGTGAGTTTCGGCGTCGAGAGCGGACGCCTGACCGGCTTCGTCGGTGCGAACGGCGCCGGCAAGACAACCACCATGCGGATCATCCTGGGGGTGCTGTCGGCCGACTCCGGCACCGTGCTGCAAGACGGCGTTCCGCTGACCAGCGACGACCGCCGCCGCTTCGGCTACATGCCGGAGGAGCGCGGCCTCTACCCGAAGATGAAGGTGGGCGAGCATCTCGTCTACCTGGCCCGCCTGCACGGGTTGGGCCCGGCATCCGCCCGCCGCAACACCGCCGAGTTGCTCGACCGGCTCGGCCTCGGCGAGCGGGCCGGTGACCTGGTGCAGTCTCTCTCGCTCGGCAACCAGCAGCGCGCCCAGATCGCGGCCGCGCTCGTGCACGACCCGGAGTTCCTCGTGCTCGACGAGCCGTTCTCCGGCCTTGACCCGCTCGCGGTGGAAGTGGTCATGAGCGTGCTCTCCGGCTTCGCCGCCCAGGGCGCGCCGGTGCTGTTCTCCTCGCACCAGCTCGACATCGTCGAGCGCCTCTGCGACGACGTCGTCATCATCGCCGACGGCGAGATCCGGGCCAACGGCCCCCGAGAGCGGCTGCGCGAGCAGCACAGCAGCCCCCGGTTCGAATTGCGCACCGCGGCCGACGCTGAGTGGATCCACACCGTGCCCGGCATCTCCGTGCTCGACCTCTCCGGGGGTGTCGCCGTGTTCGAAGCCGAAACGGATGCCGCCAGCCAGTCCGTTCTGCGCCAGGCCCTCACCCGGGCCCCGGTGACACAGTTCAGCCAGCAGCGGCCCAGCCTCGCCACCATCTTCAAGGAGATCGTGCAGTGAGCACCATCTGGAACGACCGCGCCGGCACGCCACACATCGGACGCCCGCAGGTTCGCCCCCGGTATCCGGCGCCGAGCTTCGCCCGGAGTGTGTGGCTTGTCGCGACCCGCGAGATCATGGCCCGGCTGCGCAGCAAGGCCTTCCTGATCTCAACCGGCATCCTGCTGCTCATCTCGGTCGGTTCCGTCGTCGCCGGCAGCATTGCGAGTCAGAACCTGACCATGCCGAAGGTGGCCGTCGTGGGGTCCGCCGCTCAGGTCGTCGAGCAGACCGAGTCGTTCACGATGGTGAAGGCCGATGACGTCGGCGCTGCCGAGTCCCTGGTGCGGGACGGCACCGTCTCCGCGGCGGTCGTTCCGTCCACCCGGGCGGATGCCCTGCTCGGCGTGCGCGTCATCGCCCTCGACTCCCCGCCGGTGGGTGTGCTCGCGGCCCTGAGCGTCACCCCCGCGGTGAGCCTGCTCGAGCCGACATCGCGGCAGAGCGGTGGCCTCGTCTACCTCGTCTCCCTGGGCTTCGGGCTGGTCTTCTTCATGTCGGCGATCACGTTCGGCTCGACCATCGCGCAGAGCGTCGTCGAGGAGAAGCAGACCCGGGTCGTCGAGATCCTGATGACCACCATCCCGGTGCGCGCCCTGCTCGGCGGCAAGGTGGTGGGCAACAGCATCATGGCCTTCGGGCAGATCGTGGCGATCGGCCTGCTGGTGGCGATCGGCATGGCCACGACCGGCCAGTTCGGGTTGCTGGGCACCGTGGGGCCGTCGATCGTCTGGTTCGCCGTGTTCTTCGCGTTCGGCTTCGTCATGCTTGCGGCGCTGTTCGCCGCGACCGCGTCGATGGTCTCCCGCCAGGAAGACGTGGGCTCGGCCACCTCGCCCGTGCTGTTCCTCGTGATGATTCCCTATTTTCTGGTGATCTTTTTCAACGACAACCCCACCGTGCTCGCCGTCATGTCCTACATCCCGTTCTCGGCCCCGGTCGGCATGCCGATGCGCATCTTCCTCGGCACGGCCGCCTGGTGGGAGCCGCTGCTCTCGCTGGCCATCCTGCTCGCCTCGACGGCCGTGGTCATCCTGCTGGGCTCCCGCATCTACTCGAACTCCCTGCTGCGGATGGGCGCCCGCGTTACGTTGCGCCAGGCCCTGCGCGGCTGACCTGCCGCCCCGCCAGCCCGATCCCGGCCCCGAACCTGAACCCTGCCCCGAACCAATTCGACGGTGATTTTGCTCCCACGGGCCGGTTTCGGCCCGAAATCGCCGTTTCAACGCAAAATCTCCGTCGAATTCGCACACCGAGCGCACAGAAGCGGAGCAGACGGATGCGCGAAGATGGAGGGGTGACTCAACTCCATGACCTTTCTTCGCGCGGGTTCGCATCCGACAACTACTCCGGGGTGCACCCCGAGATTCTCGAGGCGATCGTCGCCGCCAACGGCGCGCACCAGATCGCCTACGGCGAAGACGTCTACACTGCCCGGCTGCAGCAGGTCTTCACCGAACACTTCGGCGCGGGCGTCGAAGCCTTCCCGGTCTTCAACGGCACCGGCGCCAATGTGATCGGACTGCAGTCGATGCTGCCGCGCTGGGGCGCCGTGATCTGCGCATCCACCGCTCATATCAACACGGATGAGGCGGGCGCCCCCGAAAAGGTGGCCGGCATCAAGCTCCTCACCGTCGACACCCCCGACGGCAAACTCACCCCCGCACTGATCGACCAGCAGGCCTGGGGCTGGGGCGACGAACACCGCGCCCAACCGCTCGTGGTGTCGATCACCCAGACCACCGAGCTCGGCACCGCGTACACGGTCGACGAGGTGCGGGCCATCGCCGACCACGCACACGCCCACGGCATGAAGCTACACATGGACGGCGCCCGCCTGTCCAACGCCGCCACCTCGCTGGGCCTGCCGTTCCGCACCTTCACCCGTGACGCCGGCGTCGACGTGCTCAGCTTCGGCGGCACCAAGAACGGCATGATGTACGGCGAGTGCGTCGTGGTCTTGAACCCTGAGGCATCCGCGGGCCTGCTCTACCTGCGCAAACTGAACATGCAGCTGGCCTCGAAGATGCGCTTCATCTCGGCCCAGCTGATCGCGCTGCTCGGCGGCGACCTCTGGCAGCGAAACGCCGGCCACGCCAACGCCATGGCCACACGGATGCGCCACGCCCTCGAGACCGGTATCGCCGCCGGCGAGATCGAGGGCTTGTCCTTCACCCAGAACACTCAGGCCAACGCGATCTTCGCGATCCTGCCCCCCGGCGTGGCCGATCGCCTGCGCGGGCACTTCCGGTTCTACGATTGGGACCCCGCGACCAACGAGGTGCGCTGGATGTGCGGCTTCGACACCGAGGAGGCCGACATCGACGCATTCGTCGCGGCCCTGATCAGAGAACTGGCCGCCCGATGAACGTCTTCGAGAATAAACCCTGGCTCGGCTCCTACGCCCCCGGCGTTCCGAGTACCATCCAGGAACCGACCGACACGCTCTCCGACATGATCGAGACCTCGGCGCGCCGGTTCGGCCCCAGCGTGGCCCTCGACTTCTTCGGCGCCACCACCACCTACGCCGAGCTCGGCGAGCAGATCTCTCGGGCTGCAAACGGCCTCCTGCGCCTCGGCGTCAAACCCGGCGACCGGGTGGCCCTTGTGCTGCCGAACTGCCCTCAGCACGTGGTGGCTTTCTACGCCGTGCTACGCCTGGGCGCGATCGTCGTCGAGCACAACCCGCTCTACACCGAACGTGAACTCCGACACCAGTTTGAAGACCACGGCGCCCGCGTCGCCATCGTTTGGGACAAGATCTACCAGACCGTCACCGATTTCCCCGCCGACCTGGGCCTGCGCACCGTGATCGCGGTGAACCTGACGGAAGCGATGCCGCTCGCCAAGCGGCTCCTGCTCAAGCTGCCGATCGCTAAAGCCCGCGAGTCGCGAGACGCCCTGACCTCGGGCCCGCTGGGCAAGGATGCCTTCAGCTGGTCCGGCATCGTCGGCTCACGCAAGCTGCGCCCCGGCCACCCGCGCCCGAAGGTCACCGACACCGCCGCGCTCCAATACACCAGCGGCACCACCGGCACCCCGAAGGGTGCCATCCTCAGCCACTTCAACCTGCGCTCGAACGCCCTGCAGGGCGAGGCCTGGGTGCAGGGGCTGCGCCCTGGCGAGGAGGTCTTCTACGCGGTCCTGCCCATGTTCCACGCCTACGGCCTGACCCTCTGTCTGACGTTCGCGATGGCCACCGGCGCCCGGCTCGTGCTGTTCCCCAAGTTCGACGAGGGACTGCTGCTCGATGCGGCCCGGCGCACCCCACCCACATTCATGCCGGCCGTCCCGCCGATCTACGACCGGCTCGTGAAGGCCGCGACGGCGAAGAATGTAAGCCTGCGCAGCATCCGTTACGCCATCTCGGGCGCGATGAGCCTGCCGGTGTCGATCGTGGAACGCTGGGAGGCCGCCACCGGCGGGCTGTTGGTCGAGGGCTACGGCATGACCGAGGCCTCGCCGATCGCCGTCGGCAACCCGATGGGCCCGAGCCGGCGCCCCGGCACGGTGGGCGTGCCGTTCCCGAGCACCGAGATCCGCGTGGTGGACCCGGACGACCCGACCGTGAACCGCGGGATCGAAGAGGAAGGTGAGCTACTCATCCGTGGCCCACAGGTCTCTTCCGGCTACTGGGACCAGCCGACCGAGACCGCCAAGACGCTTCTCGACGGAGGCTGGCTGCGCACCGGCGACATCGTCCGCGTCTCCTCCGACGGCTTCGTCACGGTCGTCGACCGTATCAAAGAACTCATCATCACCGGCGGCTTCAATGTGGCGCCCTCCGAGGTCGAGGCCGCTCTTTTGTCGCATCCGGATGTCGCCGACGCCGCCGTCGTCGGGCTGCCGAGCGCGAACGGCGGCGAAGACGTCGCCGCCGCCGTCGTGTTGGCGGCGGGGGCCACCCTCGACGTCGACGCCATCCGCACGTATTGCCGCACCCGGCTCTCCGCCTACAAGGTGCCCCGCACCGTCGTGGAGGTCGACGAGCTGCCCCGGTCGCTGATCGGCAAGGTGCTGCGCCGCGAGGTGCGAGCCGGCTTGATTAAGGAGTAGCCGCGAGAGCGGGTAGAGCGTCGGTTTCGACGCCGCATTCCGACGCCTACCCGCTCGTGAGATGCTTCGGCGATGCGTATACCGCAAGGCAGGTCGTAGCGGAACAGTGTGCCGCCGCCCGCGTTGGAGTGGATGGGTCAGCGTTGCCCCGCCATCCCAGCCAGACTCCGGCGAAAGATGGGCCTACGAACCTCATCACCAACACCCTCAGCCGCGCCGCCCACACGGCGTCGCCCCTCCTCCCCGTGCTCGCCGGGCGCTGGAGCCCCCGCGGCTTCTACCCGACGGCCCTCGTCGACGAAGCCACTCTGACCACCGTGCTCGAGGCCGCCCGTTGGGCTCCCTCGGCCAGCAATATGCAGCCGACCCGCTTCATCGTCGCCCGCCGCGGCTCGGACAGCTTCGCGAAGATCCATGAGACGCTGATGGGCTTCAACAAGGCGGGGGCGAATGCCGCCTCCGTGCTGATCGTCAACGTCGCCACCCTGCCGATCGACGTGACCCGCGAGAACCCGTGGGCCCGCTACGACCTGGGTCAGGCCGTCGCCCATCTGACGATCCAGGCCCAGCACGAGGGACTGCACACCCACCAGCTCGGCGGCTTCGACGGCACCGCCCTCGGCGTGCTCGGCGACGTCTCCCTGCTCTCCCCCGAGCTGCTCGAACGCGAGTCCGCCCCGCGCACCCGCAAGCCTCTCGTCGAGCTTCTCCTGGTCAACGACTGGTCAACGACTAGTCAACGACCAGCAGCAAGAGCCCGCCCCGACACAGTAACTCCACAGCCCCGTCAGGTACAAACATGATTCGACTATTTTTCCCGGCAACGCGCCCGGCTGCTCCCAGCAGTGAACACCGGTGGAGACCACGATGACCGAACACACCCCAAATCACTTTGATGTCGTCATCATCGGCGCGGGGCCGGCGGGAACGGCCGCGGCGCTCCGTGCCGCCGAACTGGAAGCCCGGGTCGCCGTGGCGGAGGCCGACCAGCTCGGCGGGACCTGCGTGAACACGGGGTGCGTGCCGACGCGGGTGCTCGCCAAGGCGGCGCGCCTGATGCGCGAGGTGCGCGCGGCAGATACCTACGGGATCGTAGTCAACGGCCCCGTCATCGACTGGGCCACCATGGGAGACCGGGTGCAGTCGCGGGTGAACAAGGTGCGCTCGATCAAGAGCGAGGCCGAGAGGTTCGCGGCCGCCGGAATCGAACTGGTTCTGGAAGGTCGGGCGCGATTCATCGACCCGCATTCCGTGGTCCTGGACACCGGCCGCATCCTCACCGCCGCCACGTTCCTGGTCTGCGTCGGCGGGCATTCTCGGCGACTCGCCGTGCCGGGGGCGCACTTGGCGACGGTCCCGGAAGACATTCTGAAGCTGCCGTCGCTGCCCCGACGGGTAGCCGTGATCGGCGCCGGAAACACCGGCGCCCAGTTGGTCACGGTGTTCAGCTCCTTCGGCTCCGACGTGACCGTGCTCGATGTGGCACCGCGCATCCTGATGGCGTCGGATTCCGACATCTCCGCCACGGTCTCGGCGGCGTTCCGCGAGCAGGGCGTGGCCGTGCACACGGGCATTGAAGCGGTGACGGCGATCGAGCCGGACGCCGACGGAATCCTCACCCTGTCCTGGCGCGAAAAAGGAACGGAACAGTCTTTCGCCTTCGACGCCGTCATTATGTCCACCGGTTGGCCGGCGGATGTCGACGACCTCGGGCTCGACCGGGCTGGCATCACCATCGAACGTTCCGCCATCCCGGTGGACCAGTACTTCCGGAGTGTCGTGCCCCATATTTTCGCGGTCGGCGACGCGAACGGCCGGGACATGCTCGTACAGGCGGCCCAATTCGAGGGCGAGGCCGCGGCCGAGAACGCGGTGCTGGGCGCCAATCGCAGAACGCCGCACCACCTGCTCCCGGCCGGCGGTTTCACCGACCCCGACTACGCGGGCGTGGGCTTCACCGAGGAGGAGGCCAGGGCTCGCGACCCGCACTGCGTCGTCGCGACAGTGCCCTACGCCGAACTCGACCGCGCTGTGATCGACGGCCGGGAACCCGGCTTCCTCAAGCTGATCGCCGACCGGCGGCGGGAGCTGATCCTCGGCGCCCATGCCACCGGGGAGAACGCGGTCGAAGTGATCCAATCCGTGACGACGGCGATGGCCGCCGGCGTCGACGTCGCCACTCTGGCCCGGGTGCGCTTCGCCTACCCCACCTACAGTGCCGTCATCGGCCTCACGGCCCGTCGACTACTGCTGGAAGCGCCGAAGCCGGCCGCGGTGACCCTGCCCGTCGCGGTGATCGAGCCCGTCGAGATCCCCCTCCCGACACGTGTGATCTCCGTGCCTACGGGAGCAGCATCACCTTGATGGCGCGGCGCTCGTCCATGGCGGCGTAGGCCTCGGCAACCTCGGCCAGCGGCAGCTGCAGGTCGAACACGCGGCCGGGGTTGATGGCACCCGAGAGCACCTCCGGCAGCAACTCTTCGACGTAGCCGCGAACGGATGCGACGCCGCCGTTCAGGCCCACGTTCCGCCCGAACAGCGGGCTAACCTCGATCGGTCCGCCGGTGGGCACGCCCACGTAGCCGACCATTCCGCCGGGACGGGCCGACGCGATGGCCTGCTCCATCGACTCCTTGGTGCCGACGCACTCGAGCACGCAGTCCGCGCCGATGCCGTCGAACAGCTCACGGATGCGGGCCACGCCGGCCTCGCCGCGCTCCTCGACGAGCTCGGTCGCGCCGAACTCGCGGGCCACGATCTGCCGTTCGGGGTGACGCGACATGGCCACGATCCGGGAGGCCCCGAGCCGCTTGGCCGCGATGATGGCGCAGAGGCCGACCGCGCCGTCGCCGACGACGACGACCGTGCTGCCCGCGGTCACACCGGCGGAGACCGCGGCGTGGTGGCCGGTGCCCATGACGTCGGCGAGGGTCAGGAGACCGGGAACCTGGGCATCGGTGGGCAGGGTCGGCGTCGCAACGAGCGACCCGTCGGCGTGCGGCACGCGCACTTTCTCGCCCTGGGCGCCGTCGGCGAAGCCGCCGAGCTGGTCGTCCGAGCCCCACCAGCCGCCGTTCAGGCAGGAGGTGCTGGTGCCGTTCTGGCAGTTGATGCACGTGTTATCGCAGTCGTAGAACGGCGCGATGACGAAGTCGCCGACCTTGACCCGGCTGACGTCGGCGCCGATTTCCTCGACGATGCCGACGAACTCGTGGCCGATTCGTTTCGGCTCCTCGGTGGGATGGATGCCGCGGTAGGGCCAGAGATCTGAGCCGCAGACGCAGGCTGCGACGACGCGCACGATGGCGTCACCGCCGGTGGAGAGAATCGGATCGGATACTTCTTCGAGGCGGATGTCCCGTTCCCCGTAAATCACTGTTGCACGCATGCTTCGACCCTATGCCAGCCCCCCTGACCGTCACCGGGGCAGGGGGCCCGTTCCGTCGTATTCCCGCCGAATTCCGCTAAACGCGAAATCCGGCGACGGATAGAACTACAGCAGCGCGTCGTCGTCGAGGTCGGCCGGGTCCACGACCAGCAACGGGGCGGATGCGACGCTGAGCGATTCCCCGTCCGGCGCCAGGTCCACCCGCACCGTCTCGCCGTCCCGCACGGCGCCCGACAGGATCGCGGTCGCCAACCTGTCGTCGATCTCGGTCTGCATCAACCGCCGCAGCGGGCGCGCACCGTAGATCGGGTCATAGCCGCGTTCCGCCAGCCAGGTGCGGGCATCCGGGGTCACGCCCAGCTCGAGCCGCCGCTCGATCAGCCGCTTTTCCAACCGGTCAACGAGCAGCCCGACGATCTGGCCGAGGTCCTCCATGGACAGCGATTCGAACACGACGATGTCGTCGAGACGGTTGACGAACTCGGGCTTGAACGTCTTGCGCACGAGTGCCTGCACGGCCGCCTCCTTCTCGTCCCGGCTGAGCACCGGGTCGATCAGGAACGCCGACCCGAGGTTCGAGGTCAGCACCAGGATCGTGTTGCGGAAGTCCACGGTGCGGCCCTGGCCATCCGTGAGCCGGCCGTCGTCGAGCACCTGCAGCAAGACATCGAAGACCTCCGGATGCGCCTTCTCCACCTCGTCGAACAAAATCACCGAATACGGGCGGCGGCGCACGGCCTCGGTCAGCTGCCCGCCCTGCTCGTAGCCGATATAGCCGGGAGGAGCCCCGACCAGACGGGACACGGAAAACTTTTCCCCGTACTCGCTCATGTCGATGCGCACCATCGCCTTTTCGTCGTCGAAGAGGAACTCGGCGAGCGCCTTCGCCAGCTCCGTCTTGCCCACGCCGGTCGGCCCGAGGAAGAGGAACGAACCGGTCGGCCGGTCCGGGTCGGAGATGCCGGCCCGGCTGCGGCGCACGGCGTCGGCGACCGCGCGCACGGCCTGCTTCTGCCCGACCAAGCGGTGCCCGAGCTCACCCTCGAGGTTCAGCAGCTTCTCCGTCTCGCCCTGCAGCAGCCGCCCTACCGGGATGCCGGTCCACATCGCGACCACGGCGGCGATGTCCTCCGCGGTGACCTGGTCACCGACCATCCGCGGCCCATCCTGCTCGGTCTGCTCCGCTTCGGCGAGTTCCCGTTCGATCACCGGGATGTCGCCGTAGAGCAGCCTGGACGCCTTCTCCAGGTTGCCCTCGCGCTCGGCCACCTCGGCCTGGCTGCGGGTGCTCACCAAGCGCTTCCTCAGATCGCCGATCCGGTTGAGCGAGGAACGCTCCTTGTCCCAGCGGTCCTGCAGTTCAGCAAGGGCCACCGTGTATTCGGCAAGGTCAGCACGCAACTTCCCCAGGCGAGCCTTAGAGGCGTCGTCCTTCTCTTTTTTCAGCGCGAGCTCTTCCAACTCCAGCCTCTGCACCCTGCGACGCAGTTCGTCGATTTCCACGGGAGCGGAGTCGATCTCCATCCGCAGCCGGCTGGCCGCCTCGTCGATCAGGTCGATGGCCTTGTCCGGCAGCTGGCGGGCGGTGATGTACCGGTTGGAGAGGGAGACCGCGGCCACCAGCGCCGAGTCCGCGATCGACACCTTATGGTGGGCCTCGTAGCGCTCCTTGAGCCCGCGCAGGATGGCCACAGTGTCTTCCGCACTGGGCTCGTCGACCAGCACCGGTTGGAACCGGCGCTCGAGGGCGGCATCCTTCTCGATGAATTCGCGGTACTCGTTGAGCGTGGTCGCACCGATCAGGCGCAACTCGCCGCGGGCGAGCATGGGCTTGAGCATGTTGGAGGCCGCCACGGACCCTTCGCCGCCGCCGGCACCCATCAGGGTGTGCAGCTCGTCGACGAAGGTAATGATCTGCCCCTGCGCGTCGTTGATTTCCTTGAGCACGGCCTTGAGCCGCTCCTCGAACTCGCCGCGATACTTGGCCCCCGCCACCAGGGCCGCCAGGTCGAGGGAGACCAGCTGCTTGCCCTTGAGGGAGTCGGCCACATCGCCGGCCACGATGCGCTGGGCCAGTCCCTCCACAACGGCGGTCTTGCCCACGCCGGGTTCACCGATCAGCACCGGGTTGTTCTTGGTGCGGCGGGTGAGTACCTGACTGACCCGCCGAATCTCCGCGTCCCGCCCGATCACCGGGTCAAGCTTGCCGGTCCGGGCGATCTCGGTGAGGTTGACACCGTACTGCTCCAACGCCGTCTTCGCTTCTTCCTGGGGCGGTTGCTGACCTGCTTGCATCGGAAGATCCTCTCTCGGGCCGGCCGCTCTCGTCGCAGGTCGGCAAAAAGCTGAGCCTGTTGGACTCAAGTTTAGGGGACATCGAGAAAACGCGCCAGCGGTCCGGAGACAACTCGGCGGTGCTACGGCGGCAGCCCCATCACGACCCAGTTTTCGTCCGGGTATCCGAATTCCTCTGTCGGATGCCATACTTACCGAACAAAAGACCCGTTTCTACACTCAGCGCAGAGGATCAGGCCCGTGGCCACCCCCACCCTTAAAAACTTCATCAACGGCCGCTTTGTCACTCCCTCCGGCACCGAGCTGCTCGACATCGTCGATCCCACAACGGGACGCCGGGTTGCCCGGGCCCCGGTCTCCACCGCGGCCGACGTCGACGACGCGATGACCGCCGCGAAGACCGCCTTCCGCACCTGGGGCCGCACCACTCCCGCCGAGCGGCAGCGCGCGCTGCTGCGCCTCGCCGACGCGATCGATGCCGAGAGCGACGCCATCGTGGAGGCCCAGCACCGCAACACGGGCCAACCTCGCGCCACGATCGCCGTTGACGAGGTCGCGGCCGGCGCCGATCAGCTGCGCTTCTTCGCCGGTGCCGCCCGACTGCTCGAGGGCAAGTCCGCCGGTGAATATCTGCCCGGCATGACCTCCTGGGTACGCCGCGAACCGATCGGCGTGGTCGGGCAGGTCACCCCGTGGAACTTCCCCTTCCTGATGGCCATCTGGAAGATCGGCCCCGCGCTGGCGGCCGGCAACACCCTCGTGCTCAAGCCCAGCGACACCACCCCGGAGTCGACCCTCGAACTCGCCCGGATCAGCCAGGGCATCCTCCCCGACGGCGTGATGAACATCGTGCTCGGCAACGGCGGCACCGGGGCCGCGATCGTCGAGCATCCGGTACCCGGCCTGGTCTCGATCACTGGCAGCGTGCGGGCCGGTATGGCCGTCGCCGCCGGCGCCGCGAAGACGCTCAAGCGGGCCCATCTCGAGCTCGGCGGCAAGGCGCCGGCCCTGGTCTTCGCCGGCGTCGACGTCAGCGTGACCGCCGCCGCCATCGCCGACTTCTCCTTCTATAACGCCGGGCAGGACTGCACGGCCATCACGCGAGTGCTCGTGCACGAGTCCATCCATGACGAGTTCGTCGACGCACTCGTCGCCGAGGCCCGCAGCCGCACTACCGGGTCGGCCGACGACGCCGACAACTACTTCGGGCCGCTCAACAACGTCAACCATTTCGGCGACGTCTCGCGCAAGGTCGCGGCCCTGCCCGACCACGCTGTCATTGCCACCGGCGGACACCAGGTCGGCACCGAGGGCTTCTTTTTCGAGCCCACAGTCGTCACTCAGGTGCGCCAAACGGATGCGATCGTGCAGGAGGAAACGTTCGGCCCGGTGATCACGGTGCAGCCCTTCACGTCGGAGGAGCACGCGGTCACGCTCGCGAACGATGTCAACTACGCGCTCGCCTCCAGCGTGTGGACCCTCGACCACGCCACGGCCATGCGGGTCTCCCGCGACCTCGACTTCGGCGCGGTGTGGATCAACACCCATCTCCTGCTGACCGCCGAGATGCCACACGGCGGTTTCAAGCAGTCCGGATACGGCAAAGACCTGTCGATGTACGGCGTCGAGGACTACACCCGGATCAAGCACGTGATGAGCGCGCTGGAATAAACACGGGTCTCGACAGGCTCGACCACCGCCAGGCTCGACCACCGCCAACGAGAACAGAGGCCCCTCGATGACTTTCCACCCGCTCGACCCGCTCTCCGCCGCTGAGTTCACCTCCGCCGTCGCCATCCTCGCCCGCGAGCGCGGCGTCGCCGACGGGTGGCGGTTCACCTCGATCGAGCTGGTCGAGCCGCCCCGGAGCGCCGTCGCCGAGTTCACAGCTACCAGCGCGGTTCCCGACCGACGCGCACGGCTGGTTGTGCTCCACCGCGCCGAGAACACCACCTGGGTGGGCGTCGTCTCGCTCACGACCGACGCCCTGCTCGAGTGGGAAACGGTGCCGGGGATGCAGGCGAACTTCACCGTCGACGAGTGGGAGGAAGCCGACGCCGCCCTTCGCGCCCACCCCGATGTGATCGCCACTCTCGCCCGCCGGGGCATCACCGACCTCGACCTGGTCTTCATCGACACCTGGACCTACGGCGACGCGGTAATCCCCGACCGGTATCGCGGCCGCCGCCTGGGCTGGTCAGACGTCTGGGTCCGGGCGTCCACCGACGCCAACCCCTATGCGGGACCGGTCAGCGGCCTGCACTTCGTGCTCGACGTCAACACCATGGAACTGCTCGAGGTGGAGGACTCGTTCACGGTCGAACCGCCGGCGGGAATGGGCGAATACGTGCCGCACCTGGTGCCCCGGCGCATCCGGGATCGAAGCCCGCGCCCGCCGCTCACCCCGCTCGACATCGGGCAGCCCGACGGCCCGAGCTTCACGCTCGACGGCAACCTGATCGAGTGGCAGAACTGGTCGCTCCGGGTGGGCTTCAACTACCGCGAGGGCATGACCCTGCATACCGTGGGCTACCGGGACGGCGGCCGGGTGCGGCCCATCGCCAACCGGTTGTCGTTCGCGGAGATGGTCGTGCCCTACCGCGACCCCAGCGTCGACCATTTCCGTCGCACCGCCTTCGACATCGGCGAGTGGGGCCTCGGCTTCATGACCACCTCGCTCGAGCTCGGCTGCGACTGCCTCGGCGAAATCCGCTACCTCGATGCCGTGCTGCACAACAGCAAGGGCGAGCCGTACAGCATCCCGAACGCGTTCTGCATCCACGAGGAAGACAACGCGGTGCTCTGGAAGCACGTCGACCACAACGGCAGTGCCGAGGTGCGCCGGATGCGCCGGCTCGTCGTGTCCTTCCACGTCACGGTAGCGAACTACGAGTACCTCGTCTATTGGCGCTTCTACCAGGACGGCAACATGGAATGCGAGGTGCGCGCCACCGGGATCATGGTGGTGACGCACCTCGACGAGGGCCAGCCGCATCCCAACGGAACCCTGGTCGACACGCGCACCTACGCGCCGTTCCACCAGCACTTCATCGTGGCCCGGATGGACCTCGACGTCGACGGCCGCGAGAACACGGTGTTCCGCACCGAGACGCAGGCCGAGCCGATCAGCGCCGCAAACCCGCTCGGCCTCGCGATCACCCAGCTGAACACCCCGATCGAGACCGAGGGGTTCGACGACTACAACTGGGACACCCAACGGGCCTGGAAGGTCGTGAACGAGAACTCGCTCAACGGCCTCGGCACCCCCGTGTCCTACAAGCTGGTGCCCGGCGGAGCCATCCCGTCCTTCTTCGACCAGGCGGCGCCTGCCCTCCAACGCGCCCAGGTGATCGGGCACACGGTCTGGGTCACCCCGAACGACGAGTCCGAACGCTGGCCGTGCGGCGAGTTCGTCAACCAGAGCGCGGTCGACCACGGCCTGCCCGAGTGGATCCAGGCTCGCCGGCCGGTGCGGAACGCCGATATCGTGCTCTGGTACGTCTTCGGTATCCACCACATCACCCGACCGGAAGAGTGGCCGATCATGCCGGTCGACACCGTGTCGTTCTGGCTCAAGCCGGTCGGCTTCTTCGACCGCAATCCGTCGCTCGACGTGGAACGCAGCCCGGCGCACTGTGCGCCGGGCGAGCACGCCGAGCATGACCATGAACATGACCAGCCCGCCCATAATCCACAGCACTATGACCACTGAGTGCGACACCCGTCGCGAACCGAGGGAGAAACCAGCGTGACCCGAGTAGCCAACTACGTCATCGCATACGAAGCGACCGAACGGGGCAATGACACCGTCGAGCTGGGTGTCGCGCTGGCGCGCCTGACCCGCTCCGAGCTGCGTCTGTGTCTTGTGCTTCCGCATCATTCATCCACCGTCCCGGCCCGGGTCGGTGCTTCCACCTCCCCCGACTACCAGGCTCTGCTCGAGGAGCAGGCCCTCGAATGGCTGGAACAGGGCAAGGCCCTGGTTCCCGATGACGTGGTCGCCTCCACGCATCTCTTCTACGCCGACTCCACCACGGAAGGGCTGCTCCAGGCCGCTCGCGCGTTCGACTCGGACCGCATCGTCGTCGGGGCCTCACGCCGCGGCCTGATGAACCGATTCACGATCGGCAGCGTGGCCAACGCGCTCCTGCACGCCTCGCCGGCGCCCGTCGCCCTCGCGCCCCGCGGCTACAAGGCTCCCGCACAGCTGACCCGGATCACCTGCGCCATCGGCACCCGGCCGGGCTGGAAGACGCTGCTCGACTCACTGGTGGCCTTCTCGGCGGACCTCACGGTCGACCTGCGTTTCGTCACGCTCGTGGAGGTCGACGCCGGTCGTCGGCACCCGGTCGACGAGAGCGAGAGCCAGGCCCACCTCGACGGCGTCCTGGAGTACTTCCAGAGTCGGTCGAAGGCGCGCGGCACCATCACCACCGAGGTCGCGTCCGGGCACACCGTCGAGGCCGCCGTCGAGGCCCTCGACTGGCAGCCGTTCGAAATCGCCTTCGTCGGCTCCAGCCGGCTGGCTCAGCCCACCACGATTTTCCTCGGCATCACCGCGCACCGCATGCTGCACGCGCTCCCCGTTCCCCTCATCGTGGTCCCCACCGGCACTGACGCCCGTAAGCCGCACTGACCCTAAGGACAGTCCATGACTAGCCAACATCCCTCCTCGGGCTCCACGCCCGGCACCTCCACCCTCACCGGCGGCCTTTCCGAGAAGGGCCTCAGCGCTGGCTCCATCGGGCTTCTCGGCGCCACGGTCATCGGCATCTCGTGCATCGCGCCGGCGTACACCCTGACGGCCTCCCTCGGCCCGACGGTCGCGGCCGTCGGCACCCAGATGCCGGGCATCTTCCTGGTCGGGTTCATCCCCATGCTGCTGGTGGCGCTCGGCTACCGCGAGCTCAACAACGCCATGCCGGATGCCGGCACCTCCTTCACCTGGGCCACCCGCGCCTTCGGGCCGTGGCTCGGCTGGATGGGCGGCTGGGGTCTGATCGTCGCGACGGTGGTCGTGCTCTCCAACCTCGCCGGAGTCGCCGTCGACTTCTTCTATCTGATGCTCGCCCAGCTTCTCGGCAACCCGAGCCTCGCCGACCTGACGAACAATGTTGTGATCAACGTGCTCACCTGTCTGGTGTTCATGGTGGCGGCCTGTTATGTCTCGTACCGCGGCATGGAGACCACGAAGGCCGTGCAGTACGTGCTCGTGGCCTTCCAGCTGATCGTGCTGGTCTGGTTCAGCGTCGCCGCCCTGCTGCAGGTCGTAGAAGGCACCGCCTTCGATGCCCTTGCGTTCAGCGCCGACTGGTTCAACCCGTTCCTCGCCCCTTCGTTCTCGGCCTTCGCGGCCGGGGTCTCGCTCTCGATCTTCATCTTCTGGGGCTGGGACGTCACCCTGACCATGAACGAGGAGACCAAGAACCCGAAGACAACCCCCGGGCGTGCGGCGACGTTGACCGTGGGCATCATCTTCGCGCTCTACATCCTCGTGTCGGTCGCCGCCCTGATGTTCTCCGGCATCGGCGCCGGCGAATTCGGACTCGGCAATGAGGAGATCCAGGGCAACGTGTTCGCCGCCCTCGCCGGACCGGTGATGGGTCCCTTCGCCATCCTGATGTCGCTGGCCGTGTTGTCCAGCTCGGCCGCGTCGCTGCAGTCGACCTTCGTCGGGCCGGCACGCACCATGCTATCGATGGGCCACTACAAAGCGTTCCCGAAGCGGTTCGCCTCAATCAGCCCGCGCTACAAGTCCCCGGCCTTCGCCACCGTAATGGCAGGAATCGTGGCCTGGGGCTTCTACGCGATCATGCGCGTGCTCAGCACCGATGTGCTCACCGACACGATCCTGACCCTGGGCATGATGATCTGCTTCTACTACGGGGTCACCGCGTTTGCCTGCGTCTGGTATTTCCGCGACTCGCTGAACGGGCCCCGGGCCATCCTGCTCAAACTCCTGGCGCCGCTGATCGGCGGGGTCATCCTGCTGGTCATCTTCGCAACCACTCTCTACGACAGCATGAACCCCGACTACGGCAGCGGATCGAACATCGGCGGGGTCGGGCTCGTGTTCATCCTCGCGATGGTGCTGTTC
This sequence comes from Cryobacterium sp. TMT1-62, assembly GCF_004403145.1. Classification (NCBI taxonomy): domain Bacteria; kingdom Bacillati; phylum Actinomycetota; class Actinomycetes; order Micrococcales; family Microbacteriaceae; genus Cryobacterium; species Cryobacterium sp. TMT1-62. The sequence goes on from NZ_SOGZ01000042.1 coordinate 89,108, forward strand.
ATCGGCGGCCTCGTGCTGATGCTGATCCAGCGCAGCGTCAACCCGGCCTTCTTCCAGGGAAAGACGTTGACGAAGGGGTCCTCGAAGGAACACGGGCACGTCGAGTAGCCCCCTGATGCGCCCGGCCGGGCACGGCCGGCCGGGCTGGGGCATGGAAGAATGGTTCCTGCCATGGCCCACACGTTCAGCTCCCACGACATCGCGCTCCTTGTGGGCAGCCAGGCGTTCTCACGCGGCGAACGCTACGCCCGCAACGGCCACGTTGATGCCGAGACCTGGTTCGGCTCGAACACCCAGCTCTTCGGCATGGTGCGCGGTTCTCACCCGACGCCCTATTCGGTGACCGTCTCGTTCACCCTTGATTCCGCCGGCGCCGCGGTGCGGGCATCCGGCGTCTGCACCTGCCCGATGAAGCGCAACTGCAAGCATGTCGCCGCGCTGCTGATCGCGAGCCAGGGCGGCGCCGTGGGCCGCAGCCTCGGCGGAGTGCCGGGTGCCCCCGCCACCGCCCTGGGCCGCGAGCCCGGGTCGGCCGTCGGCACCGCCGGGTTCTCCGCACGGGCAGCGTGGCGAAGTACGCTGGCTCCTCTGGCGCGACCGGATTCCGCGCCGTCCGCAGACACCCGCCTCGCCCTCCAGTTCCAACTTCTCGCTCCCGAGCACGGGCGTTTCGCCAGTCAGCCGGGGCTGCGCCGGCTGGCGGCGCGGCCCGTGATGATGGGCAAGCAGGGCAAGTGGATCCGGGGCAGCGTCACCTGGGAGAACCTGACCACCGACGGGTCGCTCGACCGCGGCCAGCTGCGGGTGCTCTCGGCGCTCTACGCGCTGCAGTTCGCGGCCCGCCCGTACTACGCCACCTCCACCCAGTGGATTCCGGTCGACGCTTTCCCCGACCGAGCGCTCTGGGACCTGCTCGACGACGCGGCGAACGCCGGGCTCCCCCTGGTCTCCGCCACGGCGCAGCAGGATCCCGTGCTCGTCTCGCCCGTTCCTGCGTGCCTCGAGCTGGACATCCGTCGTGTGTCCGACGGCCTCACGCTGCGCCCCGTCCTGCTGCTGGGCGACGAGCCGCAGGCGCGCGGCACGTTCGGGTTCATCGGCAACCCCGCCCACGGCGTCTACACCTGGGCGGGCCAGTCCGGCAGCGATTCCCCGCAGATCACCCTCGCCCCGCTGTCGGGCGAGATCAGCCGGGAGCTGCGGGCCATGGCGGCCTCCGACACCATCGCGGTGCCCGGCGCGGACGAGGCCGACTTCCTGGCCGAGTTCTACCCGTTCCTTCGACACCGGGTCACCGTGACCAGCCGGGACGAGTCGTTCGCCCTGCCCGAGACCCCGCAGCCCGTGCTGGCCCTGACCGTCACGCACCAGATGGATGCCCGCATCACCCTGCACTGGGTGTGGCACTACCCGGAATACCACCAGCCACTCCGCCCGGTGCCGGACGATGACAGGTTTCGCGACGGCACCCGGGAGGGACAGATCCTGCACGACGTGCAGGCGCTCCTCACCTCCGTGCCGGCCCTGGTAGGGCAGCAGAGCGGCCTGCCGGTACTGATCGAGCGCGCCACCCTGGCCGGCACCGCCATGCTCGGCTTCCTCGACTCCGTGGTGCCGACCCTGGCGGCCGCAGACCATGTCACCGTGCTGGTCGCCGGCGATGCCCCCGACTACCGCCAGGCCGACGAGGCGCCGGTGATCACCGTGGGCACCACCGAACGCCCGGATGACCGGGACTGGTTCGACCTGCAGGTGGCCGTCAGCATCGACGGCGAGGAGATCCCGTTCGACAGCCTGTTCCGGGCCCTGGCGGTCGGTCAGCAGCTGATGATCCTGCCCAGCGGCACCTGGTTCAATCTAGACCGCCCCGAACTGCACACGCTCCGCCGGCTGATCGAGGAGGCCCGAGGGCTGCAGGACGCCGGCGCCGAGTCCCTGGGGATCAGCCCGTTCCAGGCCGACCTCTGGGAGGAGCTGCAGTCCCTCGGGGTCGTCGCCGGCCAGGCGGCCGCGTGGCGCGACACCGTGTCCGGGCTCACCGACGTCGCCCAAATTCCGGAACAGCCGCTGCCGGCCGGGGTCGACGCCACCCTGCGCGGCTATCAGCAGGCCGGTTTCGAGTGGGTGAGCTTTCTCTACGACCATCAACTGGGAGGCATCCTCGCCGACGACATGGGCCTCGGCAAGACCCTGCAGGCCATCGCCCTGATGGAACGCGTGCGGGAGCAGCCGGGGCAGAGTGCGCCGTTCCTGGTCGTGGCACCCACCAGCGTGGTCTCCAACTGGGCGGCCGAGTGCGCCCGATTCGCGCCCGGCCTGCGGGTGGCCGCGATCACCGAGACCGCCGGCAAGCGCAGCAGCACTCTGGCCTCGCTGCACGCCGGCGCGGACGTCGTCGTCACCTCGTACACGCTATTCCGGCTGGACTTCGGCGACTACGAGGCCCTGGCCTGGTCCGGGCTGCTGCTCGACGAAGCCCAGTTCGTCAAGAACCGCAAGTCCCGCGCCCACCAGTGCGCCCGCCGCCTGGCCACCCCGTTCAAGCTCGCGATCACGGGCACGCCGCTGGAGAACAACCTGATGGAGTTCTGGTCGCTGCTCTCAATCACGGCACCGGGACTGTTCCCCAGCCCAGGCCGCTTCGGCGACTACTACCAGAAACCGATCGAGAAGGATGCCGACGGCGACCGGCTCGACCAGCTGCGCCGCCGCATCCGCCCGTTCATGCTGCGCCGCACGAAGGAGCAGGTGGCCGGCGACCTGCCCACCAAGCAGGAACAGGTGCTTGAGCTCACGTTGCACCCGAAGCACCGCGCGGTCTACGACACCCACCTGCAGCGGGAACGGCAGAAGGTGCTCGGCCTGATCGACGACATGAACTCCAACCGTTTCGAGATCTTCCGCTCGCTCACCATGCTGCGCCAACTCAGCCTCGATGCCAGCCTCTACGACACGAAGTACGACGACATCCCGTCGACCAAGCTCGACGTGCTCCTCGAACTGCTGGAGGACGTCGTCGCCGGCGGGCATCGCACCCTCATTTTCAGCCAGTTCACAAAGTACCTGGGCAAGGCCCGCGCACGCCTCGACGCCGCGGGCATCAGCTATTCCTACCTCGACGGCAAGACCCGCAACCGGGCGCAGGTGATCGAGAGCTTCAAGGCCGGCGACAATTCGGTCTTCCTGATCAGCCTCAAGGCCGGCGGATTCGGCCTGAACCTGACCGAGGCCGACTACGCCATCCTGCTCGACCCGTGGTGGAACCCGGCCACCGAGGCGCAGGCCGTGGACCGCATGCACCGGATCGGCCAGACGAAGAACGTCTTCGTCTACCGCCTGGTCTCCCGGGACACGATCGAGGAAAAGGTGATGGCCCTCAAGGCCACGAAGGCCCGCCTCTTCGAGAGCGTGATGACGGATGGCGCCGCGCGCGGGACCGCCCTGACGGCCGCCGACATCCGTGAGCTGCTCGCTTAGCCCACGCACCGGTACCCGCCCGCTGAGTCGCCCCCTGAGTCGCCCGCGCTGTCGCCCGCACGAGTGCCCGCCCCGGGCACGCGAGTAGGCTTTCAGCTGCCGGTCACAAGACCGCCGTCCCAGCAAGAGGTAGCCCATGCCGCAGCACCGCCCGTTCGCTCCTCTGGCCGAATCCACCGTGATCGGAGCCGAGGGCTGGCCGGCCGGGCTGGTCGCCACCGTGCGCGCGTCGACCGAGGCGGCGGCACGCGCCACACTGCCCTGGGTGGGTCGCGGCGACAAGATCAACGCCGACCAGGCGGCCGTCGCCGCCATGCGTGCCGTTCTCCTGACCGCGCCTTTTCGCGGAACCGTGGTGATAGGCGAGGGCGAAAAGGACCAGGCCCCCATGCTTGCCAACGGGGAGCAGCTCGGCACGGGGAACGGACCGGACTGCGACATCGCAGTCGACCCGCTCGACGGCACGACCCTCGTCGCCCGGAACCTGCCCGGGGCGGTGTGCGTGATCGCCATCTCCCCCCGAGGCACGATGTTCGATCCCGCCGGTGTTTTCTACATGGAGAAGCTCATCTCAGGCCCAGCCGGTCACGGCGTGCTCGACCTGCACGCCTCCGCCACCCGCAACCTCCGTGCGTTCTCGCTCGCCAGCGGCATCCCCGAGACCGCGCTCACCGTCGCTGTGCTCGACAAACCGCGCCACGTCGAACTCATCCGCGAACTCGGGTGCGCCGGAGCACGCGTGCTCCGCACGGCCGAGGGTGACGTCTCCACGGCCATCGCCGCCGCATCGACGGATGCCGCGGTCGACCTCTCGATGGGAATCGGCGGTACCCCGGAAGGCGTCATCGCGGCCTGCGCCGTGCGCGCCCTCGGCGGCGTGATGCTCGGGCGGATGGCCCCGCAGAGTGAGCCCGAAGAGCGCGGCGCCCGGGCCGCGGGCCTCGACCTCGCCCGCATCTACGACGCAGCAGACCTGGTGACGAGCAAGCACGTGCTTTTCGCGTCGTCCCCGGTCACCTGAGCCACCGCGCTCTGCTCCAAAAGTCGATCCGCCCGATGTTCGACCCGGTCGAGACCCGATTCATCTCCCGACCTCAGCCCGAGGCAGAATAGAACGGTGAGTTCCACAACTACCTTCGCCCTGATCCGCCACGGCCAGACCGACTGGAATGCCGCTCTGCGTATCCAGGGCCACTCCGACATCCCGCTCAATGACACCGGGCGTGGCCAGGCAGCGGATGCCGTCGGCCACCTGGCCGCACAGGAGTGGGACTTCGTCGTCTCCTCACCGCTCAGCCGCGCAGCCGAGACGGCCGATCTCATCGCCCGGGGCCTCGGCCTGACCGTCACCGGTCGCATCCCAGGGATCGTCGAGCGCAACTACGGTCCCGCCGAGGGACTGGGCGCAGGCCCCGAGCTGGACGCGCTCCGCGTCCCCGGCGGCCCCACCGGAATCGGCGGCTTCCACGGCGCCGAAACCGAGGCCAGTGTCGCCGACCGCGGAGTCGAGGCCCTGCAGCTGCTGGCCCGCAACCACCCGGGTGCCCGCATCATCGTCGTCAGCCACGGAACACTGATCCGACTGACGCTGATGCAGGCGCTCGAGAAGCCCGTCGACACGATCAGGAACGCCTCCCTCAACGTGGTCGTCCATGACCGTGCCGGCTGGACCCTCGACGTCCTCAACGGCGAGCCCGTCCCCGCCGGCAACCTCCTCCCCATCAACTAGCAGCCGCCGGTCCCGCACCCCGCATGACTGCACCCGGAACGGGCCTACTCACCCTCGCTTAGCGACGGCAGGCCCCCTCGCGCGGGTGGCCCTCTGTCGTCGGTGCAGGTGTGCGCCCTCGCACCAGAGCCCGTGTGTGTGTGTGGCTAACTCAGGACATCTGTTGCCCGCAGTAGACGGCCGCCGCGGGTTAGTGCGGCATTGGTGCGGATGCCCGGCACGGCCCGGCTGGA